>NZ_JALPSY010000074.1:0-512 GCF_023218005.1 Gordonia sp. C13 | reverse complement strand
AGGCGATCTTGACCCCATCGAGGGCGACCACCCCCAACTGCCCCATCCCGACCCGGGCGCATAACGCCAACACCTGGGCGAACAGTTCCTCGACCACGTCGGTGCAGTCGGCCCGAAACCGCGAGATCGTCACATGATCTGGGGCGTCACCGGCGCAGATGATCCGGTAGGCGACATCACGCTGACACAGTCGTTCCAGCTGCCGCGACGAGCGTTGACCTTGCGCCCACCCCCAGATCAACAGGGTAAGCAACATATCCGGGTCATAACCGGCCCGCCCGACTCCGCCGATCTTTCGTTTCGCATGCAGTCGCGAGGTATCCAATGCCGCGACGGTCTCGATCACCAACCACACCGGATCATCAGCTGCCAACCACTCACGCATGCTCGGCGGCATCAAAAAGTCTTGGTCCCGCTGCACCGGTCGATACCCCTTGGCCACCAACACATCATCAACCAGTCAACCCACCGCACCCGCCCGACAAGCCGAAATGCCAGCGGGAAATCCCGCT
>NZ_JALPSY010000073.1:0-668 GCF_023218005.1 Gordonia sp. C13 | reverse complement strand
ACCTGCGCCCGGGACGGATCACGGCGCTCGTCGGCCCCAGCGGCGCGGGCAAATCGACGCTGGCATCACTGCTGTGCCGGTTCGATCGCCCCGACGCCGGCACGATCACCCTCGGCGATTCGGACTATACGAACCTCACTGCAGCATCAATTCGCGACCACGTCACACTGCTACCCCAGCAGCCCGTCATCAAGGCCGCCACTGTCGCGGCCAACATCGCCTACGGTCGCCCGGACGCCAGCCGGGCCGAGATCATCAGTGCCGCAACAGCCGCCGATGCCGATTCGTTCATCAACGAGCTCCCCGACGGCTACGACACGACACTCGAGGAAGACGGCCTCACCCTGTCCGGCGGCCAGCGCCAACGAATTGCTATCGCACGGGCGATCCTTCGCGACACCCCCGTCCTCGTGCTCGACGAACCGACCGCAGGACTCGACCACGACACCGCCCAACGCGTCCTCGCACCGCTTCGACGCCTCGCCGCCGGCAAATCCACCCTCCTCATCACCCACGACCCCCGGGTCACCGATATCGCCGACGACATCGTCGTCCTGCGCGACGGGCGGCTGACATGGAGCAATAGCACAAGCGCTGTCTGCGCCTCATAGCCACAGCGAGCGCCTGAACCGCCCCGGGTCTGTCGGAGGCTCTCGAACTTGTGAAGT
>NZ_JALPSY010000072.1:0-851 GCF_023218005.1 Gordonia sp. C13 | reverse complement strand
ATGGAGAGCATGGCAGCACCACGCAAGTACAGTGAGGAACTCAAGGACCGGGCCACCCGGATGGCATGTGAAGCGCGACGAGATCCCGATTCGTCGAGAGGTGCGATCAAGCGGATCGCCGATCAGCTCGGAGTCCATCCCGAGGCGTTGCGCAATTGGGTTCGTCAGGCCGAGATCGACGGCGGGGTCCGCCCGGGCACCACGAGTGAGGACGCTGACCGCATCGCGGCGTTGGAGCGGGAGAACCGTGAACTGCGGCGAGCGAACACGATCTTGAAGCAGGCTTCGGCTTTCTTTGCGGCGGAGATCGACCGCCCACAGCGCTGATCGTGGAGTTCGTCGCGGCTCACCGCGATGAACACGGAGTCGATCCGATCTGTGCGGCATTGCGCGATACGTCCGCCCAGATCGCTCCGTCCACGGTACGAGCCCACCTGAGCCCCCAGAAGACCGAGGCGCCTCGTGTGGTGCGTGACCGGGAGCTCCTTACCCAGGTCCGCGCGGTGCATGCCGACAACCTCGGCGTCTACGGTGCCCGCAAGGTGCATGCCCAATTGCGCAGACAGGGCCATAGTGTTGCCCGCTGCACCGTCGAGCGATTGATGAAAGCCGATGGGCTGCAAGGGATAGCGAGACTCAAGACACGCAAGACCACGCGCAGCGAGGGAGCTGAAACACCCCGGCCGGCTGACCGGGTCAACCGTCAGTTCACCGCGGCGGCACCGAACGCGTTGTGGGTGGCGGACCTGACCTACATCCGCACCCACTCGGGCTGGGTGTACGCGGCGTTCGTCCTGGACGTGTTCTCGCGGATGGTCGTCGGCTGGCAGGTCTCGACCACCATGCACACC
>NZ_JALPSY010000071.1:0-865 GCF_023218005.1 Gordonia sp. C13 | reverse complement strand
TGCTCATCAGTGAGAGGAAGATCTATGAGCATGGCGTTAGACGACAAGCAGCAGGGCCACGACGACGAGCAGTTGCCTGAACTGGCCGAGCCGCGCTCGACCGCGGAAGTCGCCGAGGCATTACAGGCCTCGGGCATGGTCGATGAGCTGCTCGCCCAGATCGATACCGGCCAGGTCCAGATCACCGGCGAAGGCGGGTTGATCCCAGGTCTGATCAAACTGGCCCTCGAACGCGGTCTGAAGGCCGAGCTGACCGATCACCTCGGCTATGCCAAGGGCGATCCGGCCGGGCGGGAGTTGCCCAACGCCCGTAACGGGTCGAGCCCGAAAACGGTGGCCTCGGAGGCCGGGCCGGTCGAGCTGAACATTCCTCGTGACCGTGACGGCACGTTCACCCCGCGGCTGGTCCCGAAGGGCTCGCGCCGCCTCGGCGGCCTCGACGACATCATCATCTCGCTCTACGCCGGCGGCATGACGTTGCGCGACATCCAACACCATTTGGCCTCCACGATCGGCACCGATCTCTCGCACGAGACGATCTCGAAGATCTGCGACGAGGTCCTCGACGCGGTCGATGAATGGCAGAACCGGCCGCTGGAGCCGTTGTATCCCGTCATCTACCTTGACGCCCTGGTGGTGAAGGTCAAAGACGGCGCCCATGTCCGAAACAAGCACGCCCACATCGCTATTGGCGTCGATATGGCCGGCGTCAAGCATGTGCTGGGAATCTGGATACAGGCCGAAGAAGGCGCCAAGTTCTGGGCCGGGGTGTGTGCGAATCTGGCCAACCGCGGCGTCAAGGACGTGCTGATCGTGTGCTGTGACGGGCTCACCGGATTCCCCGAAGCGATCGAGGCGACCTGGC
>NZ_JALPSY010000070.1:0-902 GCF_023218005.1 Gordonia sp. C13 | reverse complement strand
CGGTCAACAGGTGAGGGCCTCCGGTATCGATGTGGTTACCACACACACGCCGATCACCAAGAGGCCCTCATGACCCACCGTAATGCCTTCCTCACCGAACGTGGCCGTCTGGCCCTGGCTCAGTGCGTCGTCGATAAGAACTGGCCTCTACGACGGGCCGCCGAACGGTTCAACTGCTCACCGGCCACGGCCAAGAAGTGGGCCGACCGCTACCGGCAGACCGGTGAGGCCGGCATGGCAGATCGGTCCAGCCGCCCCTACCGGTCACCCCATCAGCTCCCTGTGCGCCGGGAACGTCGAATCATCAAGTTGCGGTTCCTGCGTCGCTGGGGCGCTGCACGAATCGCTGCGCACCTGCGGCTAGCAAAATCGACCGTCGAGGCGGTGTTGCGCCGGTATCGGATGCCGCTGTTGCGTCACCTCGATCAGGCCACCGGGCTTCCGGTACGCCGGACACCGCCACGACGCTACGAACACGACGCTCCCGGCGACCTGATCCACATCGACATCAAGAAACTCGGCCGCATCCCCGAAGGCGGCGGCCACCGCAAACTCGGGCGCACGATCGGCAACCGGCACAACAAGAAACACCGCCCGGGGTACGCATATCTGCACCACGCCGTCGATGACCATTCCCGGCTGGCATACTCCGAGATCCTCACCGACGAACGCAAAGAGACCGCCGCGCAGTTCTGGGACCGCGCCAACGCCTTCTTCAGCCAACATGGGATCACTGTGAGACGAGTGATGACCGACAACGGCGCCTGTTACCGCTCAAGGGTTTTCGCAGAATCCCTCGGCGCCGAGATCAAGCACAAGAAGACCCGTCCCTACCGCCCGCAAACCAACGGCAAGGTCGAACGATTCAACCGCACCCTGGCCTCGGAATGGGCCTACGCCGA
>NZ_JALPSY010000007.1:0-198610 GCF_023218005.1 Gordonia sp. C13 | reverse complement strand
GCTAACGCTCCTCGCACCTCAGGGAGCGAAGTGGCGCGGACACCAACACTCCTCGCACCTCAGGGAGCGAAGTGGCACTCCATGCACAGGGAGCCGGATCAGGCGCAGATCAGCCGGTCACCTCGTCGACGTCGTCCAGGTCTGCCGTCGATGCGCCGGTGATGAAGTCGAGGACCCTGGGGTACTCGGGCGCGGTCGAGGTCACCACCGAGCCGTGGTTGCCGCCCGGGAGCAGCACCGCGGTGGCCTCGCCGCCCCGCTTCACGACGGCATCGACGTATCTGGTCGAGTTGACCGACGAGACCATGCGGTCGCCGGTGTTGTGCACGGCGACCACCGGGGTCGACGGATCGATGTTCTGGATGGGGTCGACCATCGCGTACCGCTCCGGGACCTGACGCGGAGTGCCGCCGAGGGCGGTGACGATGCGATCGTCGCCATGCGTTGCGGCATAGACCATGTCGAGAGGACCGGCGAGCGACACCACACGCGTGGGCCGGAACACCGGGCGCGCACCGACCTCGTCGTCCTCCAACTTGTGGCGGGTCCCGCCCCACACGGCGAGCTGGGCACCGGCGCTGTGTCCGACGACGAGTTCGTCGTCGGTGGTGATCTGCGGGAACTGCTTGTCCACCACCGAGACATGGTCGAGTGCGCTCGCGACGTCGCGGAACGTCGTCGGCCAGCCGCCGCCCGAGCCGACGCGGCGGTACTCGACGTTGTAGACCGCCATGCCGCGTTCGGCGAGATCACGCGCGAGCGGTTCGAAGATGTCCGCGCCCAGCGCACTCTGCCAGGCGCCGCCGTGGATAAGGACGACCAGCGGGATCGAGTCGACCCGCTGTTCCCCCGCCGGGAGATACAGCTCGGCCCAGTTCTGATCGCTGTCGGCGTCGCCGGGCGTCGGGTACTCGAAACGGTGGATGGTGCCCTCGTCGAGGTACTCGGGCTCGTCGGTGGTGGTCGACGTCCGGGTGTCCACGGGGCCCGAGGCCAAGGGGTCGTCAGCGGTGCACGCCGACAGGCCCAGACCTGCGGCGAGCGCGATACCCAGAATGCGAAGTGGGACAGGCGACCAGCGGTATCGCCGCGGTTCTGTCGAGATCAACGAAGGCAACAATTCTGTGCCTGCCTTTCCGGCCACGAGGCCACCATGCATTCTGCCGAATAGAGTAAAGCGGAAGTAAAGGCGGGGGTGTCCAATTGGCGATCAGGCGCGGAAAGCGAACGACCACTCTGCCGATCGTCGTAGCCGTTCTTTCCATGTTGGTCGTCGGTTGTGCGACGTCGGCGAATTCGGCTGTTCCCGAACCGATACCGAACGTCAGCACCACATTGTCGCCGGCCCCACCCCCACCGCCGACGCGCCTGGCGTCGAATGTCCCGATGAAGCGGCTGGCACCGGGCGAGAAGCCGCCGCAGTTCATCCTGTTCTCGTTTGACGGGGTCGGCGTGTCGAAGAACTGGGATCTGTTCTTGCGCGCCGCAGCCGAGTCCGATGCGAGATTCACCGCGATGATGACCGGGCTCTATTTCCTCACCGACGCCAAGAAGCGTCACTACCGCGGCCCCGGCTACCAACCCGGTGAAGCAGCGATCGCGTTCGGTGGATCCAAGAAGGACGTGATCGAGGAGATCACCTACCTCAACCGAACCTGGTACAAAGGCCACGAGATGGCCACCCATTTCGTCGGCCATTTCTGCGCAGGCACAAAGAATCCGGGCAAATCGTGGACCAGTGCCTAATGGCGTCATGAACTGGCGCAGTTCTTTCGGCTCATGACCCAGTGGCGTCAACTCAACGGCATCCGCACCGGCCCCGACCTCGCCTTCGGACCCGAAGCCGTGAACGGCACTCGGACACAGTGTCTCGAGGGGTCGATGAAGGCACTCTTCCCCGCGTTGCGCGCCTTCGACATGATGTGGGACTCCTCGATGCCGGCATCGCGGCCGGGTGTCTACTGGCCGACGAAGATCAACGGCATCTGGGAGTTCCCGGTCCCCTAGGTGTGGTCGCCCGCGCTCCAGCAACGGCAGACCGCGCTCGACTACAACTTCTGGTACAGCGTCAACAAGGCGACCGACCGCCCCGCGGACCGCAAGCGCATCGCCAAGGTCGTCACGAGCACCTACGACTACATGCTGCGCCGCGCCTACGAGGGCAACCGCGCGCCCCTGGTGATCGCCAACCACCTGAACACCTGGAACGCCAACGCCTTCAACCCGACGACCGCCGCCTTCATGCGTCGCGCATGCACCAGGCCGGACGTCATCTGCGCCACCCACCAGGACGTCATCGCCTGGATGGAGTTGCAGGACCCCGCCGTCTTGAACAAGTGGCGGTCGATGGCCCCCGTCGCCGTCGACGCACATCGCTAGAACGCTTCCCCCGCCGGCTCACCCGACGGTGGGATCACCTGATCGACAGCGGCACCGACGTCGTCGACCCGCCGGCGCGCACCGTGGCGGACAACGGGTTCCAGCCGGTCCAGATGTTGACCGGGATGTCGGCCTTCGCACCCGGGCGCAGGGTGATCGGCGTGCTGGTGACCGCGTTGCGGTCGATGAAGGTGTCGCTGCGTTCGACGGCGACCTGGAACTTCTGCGCACGCCCCTCGCTGTGCACGCTCACCCCGGTCGGCGTCGCGCCAACGGAGACCGACGACCCTGGCCCGATCACGAGCTGGGAGGTGTCGGTGGACACCGAGCGCAGTGAATCCTCGGTCGCCACCTCGAACTCCGCGGACGTCGGAGCAGACGAGGTCACCCGCACCGCATGACGCGCCGGGTCGATGTCCAGGGCAGCGACAGCACCGGACGGCACCTCGAGATCACCGACCGCGACCGCGCCGCCGGCGCTCAGGATGGTCGTGTTGATGTCGGCGGTTCGTCCCGCCTCAACACCGTCGACGACGATGCGGAACCGCTTGCCGGCCGGCACGGTGAATCGTGCGGTGTTGTCGTTGTTGAGCAGGAGCTGCTGCTCGACACCGGGAATCGGCTTCCCGGACAGATCGGTGACCCGGACGTCCCAGTCGACGTCACCCACGCCTCGGGCGGTGCCGTTGGTGTCGCTGACCACGACGACGGTGTCATCGGAGCGAAGGTCCGGATCCTGATGACGCGCCAGCGCCTCGGCCAGCGGCACGAGCACCATCTTGTTCTTCGGCGAGCCTTGGTACAGCATGGTCGGCTCCGACGGGTTCGTCGCAGTCGAGTAGTACCAGGTGTCCGCGGCGGGGTCGACCACCACCATCTTCTCGACGCCCGGGAAATTGTTGTCGTAGACCACGATTCCGCGCTTGCCGCCACCGAGATCACGGAGCGCGACAGGGGTGATCGCATGCCCGGTCGTCGGCTCCTCGCTGTCGAAGATGGCGAGGATGTAGTTGTCGTTCCGCGCCCACGCGGTGCGCAGCTTCGACAACGCCTGCGGCACTGTGACCGCGGAGGCCGCGAGGTCCGTGGGAGGGAAGCCCTGGGTGATGAACAACCGGGCGATCAACTCGTCGAGCGGTCCCGACGCCTGCATGCTGTAGACGCTCTGCCCCGGCAGCGCCAGCGGGAACTGGCTCAGCCGCTTCGTGTTGTACAGGCCTGCCAGCGCCGCCATGCCGTAGCAATGACCGCCCCTCATCGACGCGTTGAATTCCGCCATCACGAGTTCGGCGACGGTGGTCGGCGAGCAGATCCCGAGCACGATGCGGGCGCACACCTCGTCGCCGAAGACCGCGCGCATGCCGTCGATGGTCAGGCCTCGGCGGTGCAATGCGTCGTTGTCTCCCCAGTTCTCGAAGGAGAAGCCGTCGCGTTTGACGTCGAAGCCGGAGTGCGCGACGACCTTGCCTGCCTTCGGATTCACGACGGGGGCGGCACCGGCGGTGTCGGCTCCCGCAGTGAGGAATGCCGCCGCAGCGGCGGCAGCGAGCCCCGCCGCCGAAAAACGGACTGACCAGCGAGAACGAGACCCGGTGTTGAGCATTGCAAAACAGTAGCGGACAAATCGGGCTCAACGACCTCTTCCGCCCGATATCGGCTGACCAGACGATCAAGATGTCACGGATTTGCCCAGCCGTACGAGAGTTCGGTCAGCAGGCTCGACGGGCGAGCGTTCGACGAGCGATCCGCGCGACCGCCTCGTCGATGAGCCGCCCGGCGCTGTCGGTGGCTGCGGCACCACCCGCAACGTCGAACGCTGCGAGTACATCCTGCGCCGAGGCGATCTCGGCGTCGGTCGGTGCCATCCCCGCGCGAGCCGGTTCGATCTGACGCGGGTGGATACATGCGCGACCGAGGAACCCGAGTCCGGTCAGCTGTCTGGTCTCCATTCGAAACGATTCGGGTTCGTCGATCACCGGCGACGCGGCCCCGAGCGGAGGCCGGATGCGAGCCGCGGCCGAGGCAGCGACCACTTGCGAACGCGCCCAGAGAAGTTCGTTCCCGACAACCGCTGTCACTCCGAGATCTGCGGCGAGGTCGACCTCGCCGATCTGGAGGAACTCCACCCGTGGTCCGGCAGCGATCGCCGCCGCGTTGCACAGTCCGGCACCGGTCTCGATGAGCGGCGAGACGGGGGTCCGCGGACGGCCCGACTGTCGTTCGAGGTCGGTCAACAGCCGATCGACGCGCTCGAGAGTCGCAACATCCTCACATTTCGGCAACCAGACGCCGTCGGCACCGGCCTGGACCGCCGTGGCGAGGTCATCGATCAACTCGGACCCGGGATTCACCCGAACCCACACCGGCACTGCGGAGTCACGGTCTGCGAGCCATGAACCCGCCGCGATGCGTGCGGCGTCCTTGTCCGCGACGGGAACCGCGTCCTCGAGGTCCAGCACGACGGCATCGGCTCCCGAGGCGGCGGCCTTGTCGAATCGCTCCGGCCGGTCGCCGGGGACATAGAGGTAGATCAGCTCGCCGGTGATCGAACCCGCGGTCATCCGACGGTGACGCTGCCGTTGACGAGGGCCTTGGCGATGACCGTCCTCATGATGTCGTTCGTCCCCTCGCCGATCGACATCAGCGGGGCATCCCGGTAGTAGCGCTCGACGTTGAACTCGGTCGAGTAGCCGTATCCACCGTGGATCCGCATCGCCTCGAGACTCGCGGTGATCGCCGTCTCCGATGCGAAGTACTTGGCCATGCCGGCTTCACCGTCGACGCGGGCGCCCGAGTCTGCTTTCGCGGCAGCCCAATACGTCATCAGGCGGGCCGCCTGCAGCTGGGTGGCGATGTCGGCCAGCTTGAGCTGGATCGCCTGGAAGTCCGAGATCGGTTTGCCGAAGGCGGTGCGCTGCCGCGAGTAGTCGAGCGCCGCATCGTACGACGCCTGCGCGATACCGACGCTGCGCCCGGCGATGTTGAGCCGGCCGATCTCCAACCCGGACAACGCCTGCTGCATGCCGCGTCCCTCCACCCCGCCGAGCAACGTGGATGCGGGCACCCGCACCTCGTCGAGGAAGATCTCGCAGGACTCGGTGCCCTTGTAACCGAGCTTGCCCAGATCGCGTTGGACCTCGAAGCCGGAAGTGGTGGTGTCGACGAGCAGGATGCTCATCCCCTTGTGCGCGGGCGACGTCGACGGGTCGGTCTTGACCAGTACCGGCAGCACATTTGCGTGACGCGCGTTGGTGATCCAGGTCTTGGTGCCGCGGATGACGTAGTCGTCGCCATCGCGCGTGGCGGTCGTCTTGATGCCCTGCAGGTCGGTCCCGGCACCCGGTTCGGTGAGGCCGATGCCGGTACGGCATTCGCCACTCGCCAAGCGGGGCAGCCACTGCTGCTTCTGTTCTTCGGTGCCGTGCCGGGCGATCATCCAGCACGCCAGGTTGTGACTGCCGAGGATGCCGGCGATCCCCATCCAACCGCGCGCGAGTTCTTCGTATACGAGGGTGAACGAGACCATGTCGAGCGCGAGCCCGCCGTACTCCTCGGGGGTGGTGATCCCGAACAAGCCCATGTCGCGCAAACGAGCGACGATCTCGGTGGGATAGCGACCCGTGCGTTCCCATTCGTTGGCGACCGGGATGATCTCCTTGTCGACCAACTGCCGGAGCGCCGAGCGGAAGTCGCGCTGTTCTTCGGTGAAGCTGAAATCCATTGGATGATCCTTGCTCTGGGTGTGTGTGTCGACCCTCCGGCGCATCTGCGGACCGGCGATCGGTGATGACGAGTTTCTACGTCGACGGTCAGCCGACGACGGCGGCCGCGAGCGAGGTGATCGCCTTGACGGACGTGGCGTCGCACAGTCCGAGGACGGCTTCGACCAGTGCGTCCACCGCGTCGCCTGCACCGGTGTTGCCCCGGAACTTCTCCGCCACCGCCGCATCGTCCATCGGTTGGCCCGAAGTCCCTCGGCTGCAGGGAACCTCGCCGACGACTCGGGTGGAGTCGGCGAGGGTGATGACCGCCCGACCGGCAGCGTCGGCGGCCGGACGGTCATCGGGCACGGGGACGATCTCGACGAGTGCGGCGGTGGTCGCCACCTCGGGACGGGCGATCGACTCTGCTCCGTAGGTGTCGACGGTGACCGCACCGTCGTGGACGAGAGCGGCGACGCTCCACGGCAGGTCGAACTTCGCGTCGTAGACGCTTCGGGGACTGCGGGTGCCGGTTCCCGGCCCGCACACGATGTCCACGCTGTCGGGGTGGACGTCGACGGCGATGGAGGTGATCTGCGACGACGACACCTCGACACCATGTCGCTCAGCATCGGCCAGCGCACGGGCCACCGCGTCGAGCGAGGCATGCATGAGTTGGCAGCTTGGGTACGGCTTGATCCCGATGTTCGAGCTCTCCCAACGGGTTCCGAGGTCCGCGACGATCGATTCGGGATCGACGGCGCGGTCGGCCAGCGCGCGATACAGCCCGCGCCGACCCTCCAGCACCGATTCGGGTCCGCTCGCACCTTCGCGCGCGAGACGCGCGGCGAGAACCCCGCTGAACCCCGCGTTGCCCGGGTGCAGGATCTTGGTGTTCGCCCCGGTGTCGAGGAACTCCAGCAGTCCGCCCGACGACGATGCGGCGATGCCGATCGCATCGGTGAGGCGGTCCGCCCCTTCGCCGTAGAGCAATCCCGCGGCGACCGCCCCCGCGAGCGGGCCGACGACCGCGGTCGCGTGGAGGCCGCGGGCATGGAATCCGTGGGGTGCGGCGGCACCGAGACGACAGGCGACCTCGAGCCCGGCGACCAGAGCGGTGACGGCCTCGGCACCCGAGGCTCCGACCTCCTCGGCAACCGCGAGAACAGCCGGGGCGACGACGGTCGTGGGGTGTACGAGAGCACCGGCGTGGGTGTCGTCGAAGTCGAGCGCATGCATCAGGACGCCGTTGGCAAAGGCCGCGGCAGGAGCCGAGATGGCCTCGGAGTCACCGAGCGGGTGTGCCTGTGCCGGACCGCCGAGTCCGCGGGCCACGGCCAGCCCGGGGCCGCCCTGACCGCGGCGCCGGGCACCGATCGCATTCCCGACGCCGTCGAGCAGATGACGGAGCGCCGCGCGACGCGTCTCCTCGGGGATCGCTTCGATTGTCAGGCCGGCGGCCCACTCCGCGAGTCGGCGGGCGGTCATGGCGTCGCCTGCCCGATCGCCCCGAACGCACCGTCGTCGACCAGGCCCTTGATGTCCTCAGTGCTGTAACCGAGCAATCCCATCACCTCGTCGAAATTCTCGTTGCGGCGCGGTGCCCGACGATACTCGGCCGGTTCGTCACCGAACCGGACCGGCGAGGTGACCTGGCGTACCTCGCCCCACACCTCGTGCTCGGTGCTGGCGATCAGGCCGCGCGCCAGGGTGTGCTCCTCGGTCAGCGCCTGCTCGACGTCGTTGATCGGGCCGGTGGGAACCCCGGCCTCGGTCAGGAGCGAGACCCAGTGCTCGACCGTCGCCTCGGCGAACCGCTTCTCCAGCACGGGCAGCAGTTCGTCCTTGTTCTCTCCACGGGCGGTGAAGTCGGTGAACCGCGGGTCCTCGAGCAGCTCGGGCAACCCGATGGTCTCGGCCAATCGCACCCAGAACTTCTCCTTGGCGCAGCCGACGACGAACCAACCGTCGGAGGCTTCGAAGGCCTGGAAGGGCACCAGAGACGGGTGCGCCGAGTTCTTGGTGCGTGCCGGCCGGTATCCGGCGTTGAGGTGCCAGGCAGCCGGGTAGGTGAGCATCGAGATCGCGGTGTCGTAGAGCGACACGTCGCAGTCGCCGCCGATACCGTCACGTCGCGCGGCGTGCAGGCCGGACATCAGACTGAGTGCCGCGACGTACCCGCCGCAGAAATCGACAAGGGACAGACCGGATTTGGTGGGTGGTCGGTCGGGGTCACCGGTCAGGTCCATCCATCCGGCCAGGCCCTGCAGGATGTAGTCGTACCCGGGTTGTTTCGCACGCGGACCGGTCATGCCGAATCCGGTGAGGCTGCAGCACACGATGGCGGGATTGAGGTGTTTGAGGTCGTCGTAGGTGATCTTGATCTTCGCCGGCACGTCGCCGCGCAGGTTCGAGTACACCGCGTCGCTGGTTCGCACGAGATCTTCGAAAACCCTGCGGCCGCCCGGTGTACCGAGATCGAGCGACAGGCTGCGCTTGTTGCGGTTGAAGGTCTCGAAGAACAGCGAGTCCTCACCCTTGTTGTACGGCGGGACATACCGTCCGACGTCGCCGCCGGACTTCGGTTCCTCGATCTTGATCACGTCGGCGCCCAGATCGGCGAGGTGCACGCTGCCGAACGGCCCCGCACCGTATTGCTCGACCGCGATGATGCGGACGTCTTCGAGCGGCCTCACCGCGTGGCCTCGATCGAATCGGACTCGGCCGCTTCGAGTTCGGCGAGGGAAGGCCCCTTGACCTCCGGGAAGTAGTTCTGCCCGATTCCGCTCTCGCGGGTGGCGACCATGACCGAACGCTTCCAGGACACAACGACATCGCCGTCCTGGTTCACCCCACGGGTGGTCATCGACACGATGCCGGCGTACGGCCGCGACTTCGACTGCCGCAGACCGGTACAGATGCTCTCGGCGTAGATGGTGTCGCCGACATAGACGGGATGCTGGAGCCTGACGTCGGTGAACTGCAGGTTCGCGACCGCGTTCTGGCTCATGTCGATGACCGAGAGTCCGAGCACCAACGCAATGGTCAGACCCGAGTTCACGATCACCTTGCCGTCGGTGATCGGATTCGTCCGGGCGAGGTGCTCGTTGAAGTGGTTCTGGTTGGTGTTCATCGTCAGGCACGTGATCCACGCGTTGTCGGTGTCGGTGATCGTGCGGCCCATCGGGTGCTGGTAGACGTCGCCCACGACGTAGTCCTCGAAGAAACGTCCGAGCGTGGCGGGATGGGTGGTCAATGGTCCTCCTGAGGGGTGCGGCGTCCCGAAGATGTAGCGCCGTGACGCGGACCACCATAAACATCTGATCTTTTGACCGTCAAGGCCGCGCCGCTCCTGGATGTTTGACGAATTTCGTCTCGAGGGTTGCCGAAACAATCGGAGGTATTGCAAGATGCACTCGAGCGGACTTATGGCTCAGATCACTTCTGTCACCGGCTGATCGCATCGATCCGGCGGCGGCGTGACGGCTTTGGAATAGGAAGCGAGTTTCGATGAAACGAATCGGCGTGGATGTGGGCGGCACGTTCACCGACCTGGTCCTGTGGGACGACGACGGGACGGTGACGGTGCACAAGACGCCGTCGACCAACCACGATCCCTCGATCGGCACGATGGACGGGATCGAGGTGCTCGCCCAGCGCGCAGGCATCGACGTCGCCGACATCGAGATGTTCTTCCACGGGACCACCGTGGCGACCAACATCGTCCTCGAGCACAACGGCAGCGACGTCGGCATGATCACCACCGACGGGTTCCGCGATCTCCTGCACATCGCGCGCAAGAAGCGTCCGCTGAACTACTCCAACTACCAGGATCTGCCCTGGCAGAAGTGGCAGCTGGTGCCGCGCCGCAACCGGCGCACGGTGCCGGAACGCATGGACGCCGCAGGCAACGTGCTGACCCCGCTCGACGAGGACGCGGTCCGGCGTGAGGTCGCGCTGCTCCGCGAACGCGGGGTCGAGGCGATCGCCGTCGCGTTCCTGCACGCCTACCGGAATCCCACCCATGAGCAGCGGGTCCGGGAGATCATCGCCGAGGAGTACCCCGGCGTGTTCATCTCCCTCTCGAGCGACGTCGCCTCGCAGTACCGCGAGTACGAACGCTTCTCCACCACCGCCCTCAACGCCTTCGTCGGCCCCAAGACCTCCCGCTACATCGAGAACCTGGCCGGGAAGGCCAAGGCCGCACAGGTCGGCGAGGACGTACACCTGATGACCTCGGCCGGAGGTCTCGTCACGTCGCGGAGCGCGAGTGAGGTCCCGGTATCGCTGCTGACCAGCGGTGTCGTCGCCGGACTTCTCGGCGGCTGCTTCATCGGGAAGGCCTCGGGCTACCCGAGCGTCATCACCCTCGACGTGGGCGGCACCTCGGCCGACATCGGCGTCGCACCGGACGGCAAGCTCCGGATGAAGCACCTGCTCGACACCCGCATCGGTGACTATCACGCGATGGTCCCGATGGCCGAGGTCGACACGATCGGCGCCGGCGGCGGATCGATCGCCAGCATCGACGAGGGCGGCATGTTCCGCGTCGGACCGCGCAGCGCCGGCGCCATGCCGGGACCCGCCTGCTACAACCGCGGCGGCACCGAACCCACCTCCACCGACGCCATGGTGGTCATGGGATGGCTCGGAGCCGACAGCTTCCTGTCCGGAACCATGGAGGTGAAGCCCGAGCTGGCGACCGAGGCGGTCAAGACCCACATCGCCGACAAACTCGGTGCCGATCTCGAACATGCCGCGATGGGCATCTTCCAGATTCTCGCCCACTCGATGACCGAGGCCATCTCCCTGCACTCGGTGCGCAAGGGCTACGACCCGCGTGAGTTCTCGCTGGTCGCCGAGGGTGGCGCCGGGCCGCTGTACGCATGGCAGATCGCCGAGCATCTGGGTATCCCCCGCGTCATCGTCCCCGGCCATCCCGGGATCACCTCGGCGGTCGGCCTGCTGACCACCGACGTGCGGTACGAGGTCCCCACCACGGTCTGGACCTCCTCGGCCGAGCCCGATCTCGAACTGCTTCGACGCGAGATGGACCGACTCGCCGACCAGGCCGTCGCCCAGCTACGCGCCGACGGCATCGCCGACGAGGACATCACCCTCGAGCGCAGCGTCGACTGCCGTTACGTCGGACAGGGTTACGAGTTGCGCGTGCCTGCACCCGCCGGCGAGATCACCGCCGAATGGGTCGAGCAGACCGCGGCCACCTTCCACGAGGTGCACGGTCGCACCTACTCCCAGCGCTTCGACGACAAGCCGGTGCAGCTGGTCAACATCCGGGTGACCGGTGTCGGCGCGGTCGAGCACATCCGCATCTCGGAGATCGAGAAGGGCGACGCCGACGCGTCGGGAGCGATCAAGACCACCACCCAGGCGCTGTTCTGGAAGAACGACTCCGCCGATCCCGAGTGGGTCGACACCCCGATCTACGACCGCGCATTGTTCAAGGCGGGCAACACGTTCGAAGGTCCGGCGATCGTTCAGCAGTTCGATTCGACGACGATCGTCGGCATCGGGCAGAAGGCCACGGTCGACGCCGTCGGTCACATCATCATCGAGAGGAGCGCCTGACATGGCGAAGACCCTGATGCCCACAGACGGCGTCTCCCTTGCGGCCGAGGTGAATCGGACCTGGGACACCGTCGAGGTGGACCCGATCACCCTGCGCGTCATCGGCGGCGCCCTCAACTCGATGGCCAAGGAGATGGCGCAGGTCCTCTACCGCATGGCCTACTCGAGCCTGATCCGCGAATCCGAGGACCTCGGCGCCGGCATCTTCGACGTCAACGGTCGCGAACTGTGCGAATCGGATTCGACGCCGATGCACTGCGGTTCGATTCCCGCGTACATCCGCGGCGTGAACCGGCGTCTCGCCGGCACCTACAAGCCGGGTGACGTGATCCTGCACAACCACCCGTACCACGGTGCGGCCCACTCCCCCGACTACGGCGTGATCATCCCGATCTTCTGGGAGGGCGAGCACATCGGGTTCGCCGGCTGCACCGGTCACGTCTCCGACATCGGCGGCAACTTCCCCGGCTTGTGCATGGACGTCGTCGACGTCTGGGCCGAGGGCAAGCTGATGGACTCGATGAAGATCTACGACGGCGGCGTCCGCAACGACATGCTGATCCAGCACATCCTGGACAACGTGCGCACCCCGGAACAGAACCGCGGCGATCTCGAAGCCCTCATCGCCTGCTCGCGTATCGGCGAGAAGCGCTTCATCGAACTGCTCGAGAAGTACGGCCTCGACGTCGTGATGAGCGCCGCGGACCGGTGGATGGACTACTCGGAGGAGATGCTGCGCAGCCGCATCCGGGCGATCCCGAACGGGAGCTACGAGGCACCCATCGGCTACCTCGACGACGACGGCAAGAACCGCGGTGTGCCGTTGAAGGTCGCGGTGCGCGTGCAGGTCGAGGACGAGGACGTGCTGATCGACCTCACCGGTTCCAACGACCAGGTGCCCACGGCGTTCAACGTGCCCTTCGAGGGTTCCGTCCTCCCGGTGGCCGTCAGCGCCATCCGCACCATCCTGCTCGACGAGCACCTCACCGAGGAATTCGTACCGCAGAACGACGGGTGCTTCCGCCCGGTGCGGGCCTACGCGCCCGAGGGCACGATCTTCAACCCGGATTTCCCGGCGTCGTGCTTCGCTCGGTTCTCCCAGGTCAACCGCATCTTCGACTCGATCAACCTGGCCCTTGCACCGGTCCTGCCCGAACGGGCGATCGCCGGGTCGTCGGCCGCGCTGTGCGCGATCGCCTACTCCGGTCTCGCCGAGGACGGCGAATCATCTGGGTGTACATCGAGATCAACGAGGGTTCGTACGGCGCACGCAACGGAAAGGACGGCATGGATGCCGTCGACGCCCTGATGGCCAACACCCGCAACAATCCGATCGAGGAGCTCGAGCTCAACCACGCCATGCGCGCGGAACGCTACGAGCTCCGCGACGAGTCCCCGGCCCCCGGGCAGTGGCGAGGCGGCATCGGAAGCGTGCGGACCTGGTACATGGAGACCGACACCTTCCTGGGCTCGGAGGCCGACAACCGCACGGATCCGCCGGCCGGCGCGCTCGGCGGCGGCGACGGCGCGTCGGGATCGTTCATCCGGAACCCCGGCACCCCGGACGAGGAGGTGCTGTTCTCCAAGGTCACCCAGGAGGTCATCCACGCCGGTGACCGACTGGAGATCCGCATGCCCTCGGGTGGCGGTTTCGGAGATCCGTTCCTGCGTGATCCGTTCGCGGTGCTGTCCGACGTGTGGGACGAGTACCTCACCGCCGAGGAAGCACGTCAGGACTACGGTGTCGTCGTGAACACCGACAACTGGACCGTCGACGCAGAAGCAACCGAGCAGCTGCGCGGATCCCGGGTGGCATCCTGACCAGTCCGTTCGAGGGGGCCGGCCAGACCGCCGGCCCCCTCGGCACGTCCGCGACATCCCCTGACGACGTCGTTGCCGTCGCCGGCCGCTTGAACACGGTCATCTCGTGGGTCCCCGAAGAGCTCGGCATCGATCCGAGTGGCGCGCAGGGCCCACTGAACGGTGTCCGGATCGGGGTCAAGGACAACATCGAGGTCGCGGGGGTGCGGTCGACCTGCGGGTCGGCGTACTTCGCCGATCGGGTGGCCGACCGGGACGCCGCCTGCGTCGCGGCACTCAAGCGTGCCGGGGCGACCATCACCTCCACGCTGAACCTCGCCGAATTCGCCGTGGGCGTCACGAGCCAGAACTCGGCGTCGGGCGGTCCGGTGAATCCCTGGGACGCCGGCCGGGTGCCCGGCGGCTCCAGCGGCGGTTCCGGCGTCGCGGTGGCAGCCGGTGTCGTCGACGTGGCACTCGGCACCGACACCGGTGGTTCCATCAGACTCCCCGCGGCCTGCTGCGGGGTCACCGGTCTCCGGCCGTCAACCGGGGTTCTGGACATGTCCGGGATCTTCCCGGTGAGTGCGTATTTCGACACCGTCGGGCCGCTCGCACGTACGGCCCGAGAGGTACGCGAGACGTTCGCGGTCCTCGCCGGCTCGGACGTGGCAGGTGTGGATGCCGACAACCTGAGGGTTGCGGTCCCCCGGCCGTTCGTGACCGGCGACGTAGACCCGGCCATCGCGGACGCCGTCGGCGAGACCGTCGAACTACTCCGACGGTTGGGGCACCGGGTCGTGGAATGTCCCGTGCCGCACAGCGAGTCAGCGCAGGATGTGGTCTACACCCTGGTCTATTCGGACCTCGCACGTACGCACGCCGAACGGTTGCGCGACGAGCCGACCCGGTTCCAGCAGGCAACCCGGGAACGAATTGCCCTGGGATTGACCATCTCCGACGAGCAGCGAGCAGCCGCCCTGCGGCAACGAGACCTGTTCCGGGCCGCGATGACCGACATGTTCGGTGAGATCGACGTCGTACTGACCCCGGCGATGCCGGTGGATGTGCCGCGACTCGGCGGCGGAGAAACCGTGGTGGCACAGGCCCGCCGGATGGGACAGCTGACATATCCGTGGTCGCTGCACGACGGTCCGACCCTTGCTCTTCCGGTCGGCGTGCATCCGTCCGGTATGCCGATCGGTGCACAACTGACCGCCGCACGCCTACACGAGGGAACTCTCCTCGCGTTGGCCGAGCAGATCCAGGCGCACAGTGAGTGGCACCTGCGGGTCCCGCCCGTCCGCGTCAGCTCTGACGCCTGAGCAGGTCCATCTGCTTGTAGACGTCGCCGAGATGGTCGAGGTGCCGGCGCATGAGGGTCATCGCCGTCATCGAGTCCCGGCGCTCGACCGCGTCGAGGAGTGCTCGGTGGTCTTCGTCGACGCATCGCCAGAACCCCTCTGGCGCAACGTCGCGGCTGAATCGGCTGCCGATGACGCGGAAAACCGGGACAGTGATGAGGTCGAGTAGCGGGTTGTCCGCCGCCCGCAGCAAGATGCGGTGGAATTCCTGGTTGCTCGCGTAGACCTCGGGACCGATCCCGGCGTCGGGATCGAAGATGGTGGCGCGCAACTCTTCCAAGTGCGCCTCGGTGTGACGGTAGGCCGCGACGCCGGCGGCGGGCACCTCGGTGAGCTGCCGGACCTCCATGAGTTGGTCAACGGTCACCCCTTCGGCCGCGGCGAGGAGCGTCACTCCCGCCTCGAGGTGCGCACTGAGCTGACCGATGTCGGGTTTGGCGACGAACGTACCCCCGGTCACCCCGCGGGTGGTGTGGACGAGGTTCTCGCTGGCGAGGGTCCGTATGGCCTCGCGGACCGTGCTCTGTCCGACGCCGAACTCAGCGCGGAGTTCGACGTCGGGGGGCAGACGAGTACCAGGGGTCAGCTCACCGGCGAGGATGCGTACCCGAAGCGCGTCGGCCACGATCTCGTACGCCGGGCGTCGTCCGGACTTGTTCGATCCGGGCTGATTCGCTTCTGTCACAACATGATCCGATCTTCATGGGTTGCCCCCAAACTACCAGATCACGGCGGGACGGCACCTACAGATAGACCACCCGATACTTGAGACTCCCCTTGATCCGACCGACGAGGTTTCCGGTCACCCAGATCCACGCGCCACGTCGACGACGGGACCATCCCCAGGGCCACACCGGGCAGGTGGCGAGGACGACGCCTGCGTGGATCGGGAACCACCACCACTCACGGCCGGGGGCACCGTACTGCTTCGCGACCCGCGCCTCTTCGCTGCCGTAGTCGATGACCTGGTTCCAGGACTCGCGCAGGCCGGTGCGGTAACGGTACGCAACCATCGCCTCGGGCGCATAACCGAAGGTGTACCCGGCGGTCTGCACACGCCAGCAGAACTCGACATCGCTGCCGGCCGTCGGGTAGTCCTCGTCCCACCCGCCGACGGCATCGAACACCTCTCGCCGTACACCGAGATTGCAGCCGAAGCTCATCGGCAGGTGGCGGCCCAGGACCACCGGTTCCTCCGGGTCCGGGAGGGCTCGCCAGGCGGCGACGACCGGGTCGTTGAGGGTGTCCCGTTCGAGGGGCCCGCCGATCAGGTCGGCGTCCCGGCCCGCGGTCACCATCGCGCGCAACCACGTCGGATGCACGGCATCGTCCTGGTCGCAGTAGGCGATGAAGTCTCCTCGCGCGCTGCGGGTTCCGACGTTACGCGCATGCGAGGTACCGGCTACGTCCGAGGAATCCACCCAGCGAAGGTCCAGATGCTCCCGCAGCGGGTGAGTGTCCAAGTGCTCACGCACCTCTGCGCTACCCTCGTTGTCGCTGACGATGACCTCGAAGTCGCCGGTGAAGTCCTGTGCCGCCAAGGCTTCGAGCTGAACGTCGAGATCCGGCAGACCGCGGTGGTAGGCGATGACCACCGATGCCGTCATCACGGCACCTCCCGCAGCTCGGCAACGGTGAGTGCTCGGTCCGGGTCGGCCGCCACGGTCTCGAGGATCGCTCGCATCCGGTCGACGACGCATTCCGCAGTCGCGGTGTCGAACAGTGCCACCGGGTGCAGCAGCGTTCCGGTGAGTCCGGCGGGACCATCGGCGTCGCGGACTTCGAGCACAGTGAACTCCAACTCGTGCTTGGCCACGGTGATCGCAATCGGCTCCCTACTGATCCGCACGCCGCCGAGGTCGATCTCGTTCATCCCGGCGTCATCCGCCCCGGCCTGCTGCAGGATCAGAGTCGCGGGGAAAAGCGGGTGTCCCGACGATCCGGCCGGGTCCCGCTCGAGACCGAGGGCTGTCGCCAGTTCGGGAGTCGAGATGTCCGGGTGGGCGAGGCCCTCGAGAAGCTGCTGGTGGACGTAGCGGGTCAGGTCGGCGAAGGCACGAGAGTCCGCGGCGTCGAGTCGCATCGGCAGGTCCTCGGCGAAGTTGCCGATGACTCCGTCGAGCGAGACATGCGACCGGTTGGCGTTGGCCGTGCCGACGCGCACATCGGGGTCGCCGGCCAGGTCGGCCAGGATCACCGCGAACGCAGCCTGGAGCACGGCGAACATGCTCGACGATTGGTCCCGCGCGTATCGGTCCAGCGCCGTGTGCACCTCGGCATCGAGCCCGAATACGACCGTCGCACCGGCTGATTCCCAGCGCTCCGGACGCGGACGGTCGGTGCGGAGAGCGGGGCCGGTACCGGGTCCCCGCGTGCCGGCGGTCAGCCGCTTCGTCCAGTAGGCGAACTGACGCTCCCGATCGGCGTCGAGGATCTCGGTCCGCCAGCGCGCATAGTCGCGGAACCGGACGCCCGGTTCGGGCAGTACCGATGCGGTCTCCGTGTCGGAACTCCGGGCGACGAACGCGGTGACGAGGTCGCGGGTCAGCGGGCCCATCGACTGGCCGTCGACGCTGAGGTGGTGCGTGACGAGCACCAACACGTGGGTTCGCGGGTCGAGACGCAGCAACTGCAGCCGCAGCGGCGGACCGTTCACCACATCGATCTCCGCCCAGGCCAGGTCGGTGAGCACGCGTTCGAGATCGCCGGCTGCGACGTCCCGCGGTTCGAGTCCGCGACCGATGAGGTCAGCGACGCCACCGGTCGGCAACACGACGAGTTCGGGGCCGTTCTCCGCCTGGACATGTCGGGTGCGGAGCGACTCGTGGCAGTCGACGACGTCGACCAGGGCCGCGTGCAAGACCGCGACCAGAGACTCGGTGTCGAGGTCTCCGGAGAAACGCACGGCGACCGGCACATTCCAGTCGGCTCCGGCACCGCTGTTCACGGCCTCCCAGATCCGACGCTGCGACGGCGCGAGCGGCGCCGGGTCGTCGTCGTGGCCTCGGACCAGTTCCGGCACATCGACTCCGGACGGGTCGAGTGCGGGCAGTGCGTCGATCTGCGCGGCGAGGTCGGCGACGTCGACCGCGTCGAACAGCATCCGCACCGGGATCCGGCGGCCGAGCTCGGCCTCGAGGAGCGCCGCCGCCCGCGTCGCCGACAGCGAGTTGCCGCCGGCGTCGAAGAAGTTGTCGCCCAGGCCGATCCGTGCCGCGCCGGTGACCTCGGCGATCACCGTGGCCACGCGCTGTTGCAGCTCGGTCTGCGGCGCCTCGTAGGCACGCTCGGCGATCCGCGGTCGAGGTAGACGTGCCCGGTCGATCTTGCCGTTGCCGTTGGTGGGAAGCGTGTCGAGGACATGCACTTCGGGACGCAGATAGGACGGCAGCAGCTGAGCGGCCTCGCGCCGGACGACCTCGGCCTGCGCGTCGTCGCCCGTCACGAATCCGACGACCCGATCCTGCCCATCGGCACCGGCACGAGCCACGACCACCGCATCCACCACGCCGGTGCATCGCCGGAGCGCCGCCTCGACCTCGCCGGGCTCGATTCGGAAGCCTCGCACCTTGAGCTGGTGATCCGTGCGGCCCAGGTAGTCGAGCGAGCCATCCCGGCTGCGCCGCACCAGGTCTCCGGTGCGATACATCCGTGCGCCGGATCCGTCGATGCCGTATGGGTCGGCGACGAACGCCGCCGAGGTCCGCGCCGGGTCGGCGTGATAGCCGCGAGCCAGTTGGATACCGCCCAGGTAGAGCTCACCGGCGACTCCGACGGGGACCGGTTGGAGCCGTGAATCCAGGATGCGGATGGACACGGTCGGCTGTGGGGAGCCGATCGGGACGCGGCCGGTCGGCAGCGCCGTCACCTCATGTCCGGTGACGCTGACCGCCGCCTCGGTGGGGCCGTACAGGTTGTGCACCACGGTATTCGGTGCCGCGGACCGCATTCTGTTCACGAGCTCGGCGGGGAGTTCCTCACCGATGCACAGTGCGGTGGTCAGCGTGGCCGGTGGGTCGCCGGCGTCGAGGACCATGCCCAGGGCCGACGGCACGGTCGGCAGGACGGTGATGCGGTGGCGGTCGAGGATGTGGAGCAGTTCGGCGCCGTCGCGTTCGGCACCCGGTTCGGCGAGGACGACGCGTGCCCCGGGACCGAGGGCCCACCAGTACTCCCACACCGACAGGTCGAAGCCCGCGGAGGTCTTGATCAGTACCGAGTCCCCCGGACCCATCGGATACCGGTGTTGCATCCAGCGCAGCTGTTCGCCGACGGCCGCGTGGGACATGCTCACGCCCTTGGGGATTCCGGTGGATCCGGAGGTGAACAGCACGTAGGCCGTGGTCTCGGGATGGGGCGCTAGGAACTCGCACGCACCTGGCCCGGCGGTGAGGTTCAGCGAGCCGACGTCCAGCAGTTCGAGATCACAGTAGGGGCGCGCGTCGGGAGCATCCGGACCGGCACCGAGTACGAGGACCGGGTCGGCGACGTCGAGGATCATCGAGGCGCGTTCCGACGCTGAGAGATCCACCGGCACGTAGGCGGCGCCGACGGTGGCCACCGCGTACATCGCGAGCAGCTGCAGCAGGCCGCGGGGCGCGGTGATCGCCACACGGTCGTCGGGTCCGGCGCCGCGATCGGCGAGGATGCGTGCGAGCGTCGTGACCTGCTGGGCGAACCCGCGATACGACAGCACGCGGTCTCCGACGACCACCGCATCGGCGTCGGGGGTGCGGGCCGCCTGGGCGTGGAACGCCGCCGCGAGACCTGCGCTCTGCTCCACCGCCGCGTCCGCATCGGGTCGAGGTGCGGTCATCGTGAGGGAGCGTTGCTCCTCTTCCGACAGCACTGCCAGGTCCCCCACCGCCCGGTCCGGGGTGTCGACGAACGCGGTGAGGATGCGCTGGTAGCGGTCGACGAACTCGCCCGCGGTCAGGGCGTCGAAAAGGTCGGTGGCGTAGACCAACTGGCCGGTCAATCCGTCGGGTTGTCCGTCGTTGTCGAACATGTCGGCCAGCGTGAGGTGCAGGTCGAACTCGGCGACCTCGACGTCGTCGTCGATGATCTCGACCGCGAGGCCGGGCAGGGACAGATCCATCGATCCGATGTTCTGGAACGACAGCGCCGTCTGGAAGACCGGGTGATGGGACGGCGACCGCGGCAGGTCGAGTTCTTCCACGATCCGGTCGAACGGCACCAGCGCGTTCGAGAATGCGTGTAGCGAAGCTTCTTTCGACGCAGCGATCGCGTCTTCCACGGTCGCGGAACTGTCGATGACCGTCCGCAGTGCGAGCATGTTCACGAACATGCCGGCGACCCGATCGAGGTGTTGTTCGCCGCGGCCCGCGATCGGGGTGCCGATGACGACGTCGCGGTTGTCGCCGAGTCGGCCGAGGAGCACGGCCAGCGCGGCGTGCGCAACCATGAACGGCGTGGCGCCGAGCCGGTTGGCCGCCTCGACGATCCGCAGGTGCAGGTCTGCGTCGACCGCGAAATCGATCCGCGCCCCACGACCGCTCGGGTGTGACGGCCGGGGCCGGTCGAGCGGCAGGTCGACGACCGGCGGCGCCCCGCGCAGTCGCTCCTGCCACCCGCGCAGCTGGGCATCCGCGATCCCCTCGTCGAGGACGGCCCGTTGCCAGAGTGCGTAGTCGACGTACTGCACCGACGGCGCGCTGATCGCCGGACTCGCCCCGGCGTAGTCACTCGCCAGCTCACCGGCCAGCGTCACCATCGTCAGGCCGTCGGCGCAGATGTGGTGGGTGACCAGCACGAAGACGTGCTCGTCGGGTCCCACGTCGTCGACTCGCAGCAGTACGGCCCGGATGGGCGGTTGTGCCGTGACGTCGAAGGTCGTCCGGGTGATGCCACGGATGGCGTTGTCCAGGCCGTCACGACGGGCCGTGATCGTCTCGAGAACGGTCGGCGTCGAGTCGGCGGCCAAGACGACCTGATGCGGGCCGTCTGCGCTGTCGGGGTAGATCGTCCGGAAGACCTCATGCCGGACCAGTAGTCCGTGTAACGCCGCTCTGAAGGCGGCGAGGTCGAGTTGCCCGGTCAGGCGCAACACGATCGGGATGTTCTCGGTGAGTGCGCCGGGATCGAACCGGCTGAGAAACCACATGCGCTGCTGCGCGGGCGACAGCGGGATCTGTCCGGGCCGTGCTATTTCCCCGAGGACCGGACCGACGCGCAGCGTCGACGAATCGAGTCGAGTGGCGAGCGCCTGGGCGGTCGGTGCGTCGAACAGATCGCGGACCGACACTTCCCGCCCCGAACGAGCGCGGATGCGCGCAACGGCCTGCGCGCCGATGAGCGAGTTGCCACCGGCATCGAAGAAGTTGTCGGTGGCGCCCACCCGCTCGCGGCCGAGGAGCTCGGCGAACACCTCGGTCACCAGCACCTCGTGGGCGGTGGCGGGGGCGACGTGGGCGGTGAGGACGGCGAATGTCGCCGCCGGCAGCGCGCGCAGGTCTACCTTGCCCGCCGGTGTCAGCGGGATGGCGTCGATCTCGACGATCGCGGCCGGGATCGCGTGGCCGGGCAGAGTTTCTCGTAGGTGGTCGAGCAGGACGTGCGGATCGACGGCGTCGATTGACGGGACGACGTGGGCGACGAGGGCGGCATTTCCGTCCGGGCCGGCCTGTGCGGTGACGACCGCCGCCCGGACCTGTGGATGTGTGCGCAGCAGCGCCTCGATCTCGCCGGTCTCGATGCGATGACCGCGGATCTTGAGCTGGTGGTCGATACGTCCACGGTGAACCAGTGCCGGACCGCCGGATTCGGCGTCGGCGCGGACCTGCACCAGGTCGCCGGTGCGGTAACGACGCGATCCGGGCGGGCCGTCGGGGTCGGCGACGAAAGTCGCCGCGGTCAGGGCCGCACGACCGTGATACCCGCGAGCCAATCCCGTTCCGGCCAGGTAGAGTTCGCCGCTCACACCGGGTGTACAGGGCGCCAGCGCGGTGTCGAGGACCGCGACGCGTGTGCCGATGATGCCGCGCCCGATGGACATCGGTTCGGTGTCGGACTCGGTCATCGGCCCGGCGAGTGTGCCCATGATGGTCGACTCGGTGGGACCGTAGGCGTTGAAGAACCGCACACCGGAGGCGATCCAGCGCTGCGCGATCGTCGGCGAGCAGGCGTCACCGCCGACGATGACCGTCCGCAGGTGCGGGAGATCCTCGGGTTCGATGGTGTCGAGTACGCCTGGGGTGAGGAAGGCGTGGGTGATGCGTTCGCGGCGGAGCAGGTCGGCGAGGTCGTCGGCTCCGTAGATGTCGGTGGGCGCGACGATGGTCGTGGCGCCCGCGTCGGTCGCCATCAGCAGTTCGAGCACGGCGGCGTCGAAGCTCGGTGACGCGAAGTGCAGGACGCGGCTGTCGCGGTCCACGCCGTAGCGGCGCTGTTCGGTGACGAACGACGCGACGCCGCGGTGCGTGATCGCGACGGCCTTGGGTCGTCCGGTGGAGCCCGACGTGAAGATCAGGTAGGCCAGCTGATCGAGGTGGCGCGGTGCACGCAGTTCGTCGTCGGCGATCGGACCGGACGGGAGAGCTGTGAGTTCGGCGTCGGTGTCCGCGTCGTCGATAACCAGGAGGTCGACGTCCTGCCCGACCACCTGCTCGCCGAATCCGGTGGTGGTGACGATGATCGACGCGCCGGAATCGCGGAGCATGAATGCGATCCGATCGGCGGGATAGGACGGGTCGACGGGAACGAAGGCGGCTCCAGCGGCGGCGACGGCGCGTGTCGCGACGACCGACCAGACGGATCGCGGGAGGGCGAGGGCCGCAACTGTTTCCGGACCGGCGCCACGAGCGATGAGGGCACGCGCCAATCGGTGGACACGTCTTCCGACCTCGTCGGCGTCGAATGCCCGCCACTCACGGCAGTCGTCGTATCCGACCAGGCGGTGATCCGGGTGGCTGATCGCGTCGGCGAAGAATGCCGGCGTGGGGGCGTCGGACCCCGACCCGGCGGCCAGCGTGGCCCGCTCGTGATCGTCGAGCAGGTCCAGGGCACGCAGGGGTGTCGCCGGGGTCGCTGTGGCGGCACCGATCGCTCGGCCGAGTCGGGCGAGGATGCCTGCGGCGGTCGAGTTCCGGTAGACGTCGGGCCGATGGATCAGCGCGAGGTCGAGGCCCCCGTCGGCGGTCGGTGTCGCGGTGAACTCCAGGTCGAAGCGGGCAACCGGGATGTCGAGGCGTACCGCCCGGGCCCCGGTGGCGCCGCCGTCGCGCGCGGCAGCAGGATGGTCGCCGTCGACGGTCAGGGTCGCCTGGATCAGCGGATGGCGGGATCCGCTGCGCGACAGACTCAGATGATCGATGATCTCCTCGACATCGAGTTCGCCGTGATCGATCGCATCGACCACGACGTCACGCGAACGTGTGACCAGCGCGTCGAAGCCGGCGTGCGGATCGACGTCCAGTCGTAGCGGCACCATCGTGACGAACATGCCGACCAGATCTGCGACGGCCGCCTCGGACCGTCCGGAGGTCGGGGTTCCGATGACGATGTCCCGCCCCTGCCCGGATCGGCTCAAAGTGAGGGCGAGTGCTGCGTGCAGGACGCCGAAGACGGTGCTGCCGGTGCGATCCGCGAGGGTGCGGATTCGATCGGCCGCGCCGGGTCCGAGCGTCACGTGGTGGACCTCGGGTGCGCCGCCGTCGGCGTCGGCCTCGGGCGCCGACAGCGACGGGGCCCCCTCGAGCGCCGATTTCCAGTAGGAGAGATGGGCGGCCAGCTCCGAGGACGGGTCCTCAACGATGCCGAGCCGCGCGGCCCGGCGGACGACATGGTCGGCGTATTGGATGGGCAGCGGGCTCCACGCGGGGGCGCCACCGGCCAGGCGCGCGGTGAAGGCCTGTTCGAGGTCACGGGCGAGGACGCGTAGCGACCAGCCGTCGGCCGCGACGTGGTGGACGGCGAGCACGACGACCGTCTCGTGTTCCAGTTCCCGGACGACGATCTTCAGGGGCAGATCCTCGGAGAGGTCGATGGTCGCCGACAGGGCCGCACGGACCGCGTCCTCTTCCGACGAGAGTCCTTCGACCACGGGCGATTCGAGAACGACGACCACCGGATCGAGGTCGTACTCGCCGGGCGCGAGAATGACCTGGCGCGGGCCAGTGGCGCCCTCGGGGTAGACGGTCCGCAGGATCTCGTGGCGTTCGATCACGTCACCGGCCGCAGCCCGCAACGCCTCACGATCGAGTCTCAGCGGGAGCCGGATCGGCGCGACGATGAGGTACTCCGACGACGCCGGATCGATCCGATTGTGCAGCCACATCTGCAGCTGTGCAGGTGCCAGCGGGAGCACCTCGGGACGCGCGATCTCGGTGACCGGCGCCTCGCTGCTCCGGGTGGCGTCGGCGGTGGCGGCGAGGGCGGCCGCGGTTCGGCCGTCGAACACCGCACGTACCGGAACCCGGACGCCGAGCTTCTCGGCAATACCGGCGACCAGCCGAGTCGCGACCAGGGAGTTGCCACCGGCGGCGAAGAAGTCGTCGTCGACGCCGACGTGATCGCCGAGGACGTCCCGGATGAGCGTCAGCACAACACCTTCGGTCGGTGTCCGGACTTCGGTGTCACCACCGACGGTGGCGACCGGTGTCTCGGGTGCCGGCAGGGCGCGGCGGTCGACCTTGCCGCTCGTCGTCGTCGGCAGGGCGTCGGAGAGCAGGATGTGGGTCGGCACCATGTGATCGGGCAGGTGCGCGGTGAGGTGGGCGCGAAGCTCGGCAGCGGTGATCGAAGCACTGCTACCCAGCACGACGTGCGCGACGAGCTGAGTGCCGACGCGAGGGTCGTCGTGGATCACGACGACGGCGGACCGCACCTCCGGATGCGACGACGCGACGGCCTCGATCTCACCGAGTTCGACGCGCTGGCCACGGACCTTGACCTGGAAGTCGCTCCGTCCGAGGTAATCCAGGACGGGTGCGGAGGCGTCGGCCGTACGACGCCAGCGCACCAGATCGCCGGTGCGGTACAGGCGTTCACCGTTCCCCCACGGCGAGGCGACGAATCGGGTTGCGGTGAGGTCCGGTCGGGCGTGGTAACCCCGGGCCAGTTGCACACCACCCAGGTACAGCTCGCCGGTCACGCCGCCGGGAACGGGGCGCAGCCGGTGATCGAGCACGTGAACGGTGTTCCCGGCCATCGGGCGGCCGATCGAGATCGGGGTGCCGTCGATGGTGGCGGAGACCTCGACGGCCGTCACGTCAACGGCAGCCTCGGTCGGCCCGTACAGATTGTGCAACGCGGCGGCCGTCCGCGCGCGGACTGCTTGCGCCGTCGGAACCGACAGCGCCTCACCGCTGGTGAAGATCATACGGAGCGAGGTGAGATCGGCATCAGCAGGAATGGTGGCCAGGAAGGCGTCGAGCATCGTCGGCACGAAGTGGATCACCGTCACCCCGTGCTCGCCGATCACCTCGACCAGTGCTGCGGGGTCACGGTGGGCGTCGGGTTCGGCGAGGACGAGGTCGGCGCCGGTGACCAAGGGCCAGAACAGTTCCCACACCGAGACGTCGAAGGTGATCGGCGTCTTCTGCAGGACGACGTCACGGCCGTCGATCGGGTACTGCCGCTGCATCCACGCGAGTCGGTTGACGATGGCCTCGTGGGTGACGCTGACCGCTTTCGGCACGCCCGTCGAGCCAGAGGTGAACAGGACGTAGGCGGGATGTCCGGGTCGGAGCGGGCTGACCCGGTCCGCGTCGGTAATCGGGGTGTCACAGCGGTCGAGTTGCAGGTCGGTCGGATCGAGGAGACGATCGGCGAACGCAGCCGGGATTCGGAGCGCGTCGTCCGGAGCGGAGAAGATCCGGACAGGATCGGCGGTCTCGAGCATCGCGGCGATACGCGGGGCGGGAGCCGCGAGATCGATCGGTACGTAGGCTCCGCCGGCGGCAACAACGGCATGGATCGCGACCAGCATGTCGACCGACCGCGGTACGGCGACCGCGACCGTCCGCTCCGGCCCCACCCCGGCGTCGATCAGCGCGCGAGCGGAGCGAGCCACGCGTCGCGCGAAGTCGGCGGCCGCGATCCTCTGCTCGGCGTCGACGACCTGTCCGGCGGCGTCACCGGCCAGTGCATCGGGAAGCGTGCGTACAGCGGGTACGACGGGCGACGGACCGCCACTTCCCCACTGCCGGACCGTCCGGTCCAGCTGCGGAGCGTCGAGGAGCGTCAGCTCGTGCACGCGCGAGTGTGGTTGCCCGACGAGCTGTTCCAGGATGCGTAGCAGGTCGTCGGCGAACCCGGCGACGGTGTCGCGGTCGAACAGGTCGGTGGCATAGGTCCAGCGGGCTCGCACCGGCTCGTCCAGACCGTCGATGACCTGCGGCATGTCAACGGTCAGGTGGAGGTCGAAGCGGGCCACCGGCACGTCGATCGACAGCGGGGTCGCGGTGAGTTCGCCGCCGACGATCGGTCCGGGGACCGGGTCGCCGAAGGCGAGCATCACCTGGAAGACCGGGTGGTGCGCACCGCCGCGGTCGGGCTCGTACTCGTCCGCGAGCTCGTCGAACGGTATCTCCGAGTTGGTCAGTGCAGCAACGTCACCCGCCCGAACCGCGTCGATCAGGTCCTCGACGGTGCCGTCCTCGTCGATCCGGGTGCGGAGCACCACGGTTTCGACGAACATGCCAACCAGGTCGTCGAGCACTTCGCTACCGCGTCCCGACACGGGCGTACCCACAACGATGTCCGACGTACCTGACAACCGCGCGAGGAGGACCGCGAGCGCAGCGTGGACGAGATGGAACACCGTGGCGCGCCGGGTCTGTGCGATCGCCGCGAGTTCCTCGACCAGAGCAGGGCCGATGCCGAACTCGACGGTGCTGCCGTGATGAGTCGGTTGCGCGGGCCGATTGCGGTCGCCGGGCAGCGGAAGAGGTCCGGGCAGATCCGTGAGCGCCCGCCGCCAGTGGTCACGCTGGCGGGTGATGCTCGGATGGGCGCCCCGCTCCCCGGTGTCGCCGAGAAGCGTCGACTGCCACATCGTGTAGTCCGCGTACTGAGCCTGCAACGGTTCGCGGGTCGGCGTGGTCCCGGCGGCCGCGGCGAGATAGTTGTCGAGCAGGTCGGCGACGAGCGGACCCATCGACCATCCGTCGGCGGCGATGTGGTGGACGACGATCACGATGACGTACGACGCGGGTGCAGTGTGGAACACCGCGACCCGGAACGGGATTCGGCCGGCCAGGTCGAAGCCGCGGTTGGCGACCTCGGCGATGTGATCCTCGACGCGACTGATCACCTCGGCGTTCACCCCGCTGAGATCGATCTCCGCGGTCTGGAGGGCCTCCTCGGTGGGCAGGACGTGCTGACGGGGTATCCCGGCGTCGGCGGGGTAGATCGTGCGGAGGACCTCATGCCGGTCGAGCACTCCGGTCACGGCGGTCCGGAGCGCGTGGGCGTCGAGTGGTCCGTCGACCTGAACGGCGAACGGCAGGTTGTAGAGCGCGGTCCCGGGCGTGATCTGGTCGAGCAGCCACATCCGACGCTGGGCCCGCGACACCGGCAGGATCGTGGGACGCGGCCGAGCGATGAGCCGGGGTCGGTCGGAAGTTGCGGTCGCGTCGACGGCCTGCGCAAGGTCGGCGATCACGGGTGACTCGAAGACGGCACGAACTGGGAGGTCGACGCCGAGGACGTCGGCGATTCGACCCGAGAGTCTCGCCGCCATCAGCGAATTGCCACCGAGGTCGAAGTAATCGTCGGTCACACCGATCACCCGGTTCGCGTCGGCGGGGAGCAGGTCGTCGAGAATGCCGACGAGGATTCGCTCGGTGGCGGTCCGCGGCGCGACGTGCTCGCGCTCGGCGCGCGGCGGTTCGGGCAGCGCATTGCGGTCGACCTTGCCGTGGATTCCGCGCGGCAGTTTGTCGAGGACGATCGCGGAGACCGGGGCCATGTAGGCGGGGAGCCGGTTGCGCAGGTCGGCGAGAACCGCGGCCGGATCGAGCACGTCCGGGTTACCCGGTGCGGGAACGAGGTAGGCGGTGAGGGTGTCGCCGTGATGGGCGGCCACCGCGGCGGCGGCGATCCGTGGATCGGCGGCGAGCGCCGACTCGATCTCCCCCAGTTCGATGCGCAGGCCGCGGATCTTGACCTGGAAGTCGTTGCGGCCGTGGAACTCGAGCACGCCGTCGGGACGGATGCGCGCGAGGTCACCGGTCCGGTACATCCGCTCGCCGGTACCTGCCGGGTCGGCGACGAAGCGGTCCGCGGTCAGGTCGGGACGTCGCTCGTAGGCAGTCGCCAACTGGACACCGCGCAGGTACAGCTCGCCGACGACGCCCAGGGGCACCTGATGCAGGCGGGTGTCGAGGACGACCGCGCCTGAATCATCTACTGGCACACCGATGGCCACCGTCGACGACGGTGTGGTCGAGGAAGACACGGGCGTGGGCGTCCACTCGTGGTGGGTGATGCCGACCGCTGCCTCGGTGGGTCCGTAGAGATTGAAAACACGCGCGCCGAGCACATCGGCGGCACGCTCGGCCGTCGACGGTGCCAATGCCTCGCCGATGCACAGCAGCCGGCCCACGGGATGCGGGGTTCCGGCCATGTCGGCGACCGCGTCGAGGTGCGCGTCGAGCAGGGATGGCACGAAGTGCGCCGCGGTGACCGCGGTGCGGCCGATGAGATCGGCGATGTAGCGGGGATCGCGGTGACCGTGCGCGGTCGCGATGACCAGACGGGCACCGTTGACGAGAGGCCAGAAGAGTTCCCACACCGACAGGTCGAAGGTGAGGGCCGTCTTGAGGACGGTGGTGTCGTCGGGGCCGAGGGGGAATTCCGCGGATTTCCATCGCAATTGGGCCGCGATCGCCCGGTGCGAGACCGCGACGCCCTTGGGCGTGCCCGTCGAGCCGGAGGTGTAGATGACGTAGGCCGTGTTCACCGGTCGCAGCGGCGCGATCCGTTCACCGCCGGTGACCGGCGAGGTGGCGGCCGGCGGAACAGCCGTCACGTCGATGACGTCGGCGTACTCCGGGATCGGGACTGTCGGCGACCCTGCGGTCAGCACCACCGCCGGCCTGCAGGAGTCGACAACCAAGCGGGTCCGACGAGCCGGCGCGTCCGGGTCGACGGGGACGTAGGCGCCGCCCGCGGCCAGGACTGCCAGGACGGATTCGACGAGGGTCGCCGACCGTGAGATCGCGACCGCCACCCGTACCTCGGGACCGACCCCGGCGTCGATCAGGGTGCGGGCCAGTGAGTTCACGCGTGCCGACAGTTCCGCATAGGTCTGCGACGACCCGGTGGCGTCGTCGTGGAGGGCGACGGCCTGCGGGTTTCGCGCGACACCGCCGGCCAGGAGCCCGGTCAGGGTGGCGTCGTCGCGCCCGCTCACCGGCCCGGTCAGCATGTCGGAGACCGAGTCTGCGGCGAGGTCGCCGACCGGGGTGTCCGCGGCATCGAGGGCAGCGGCCAGGAGCTCGACCCACAGCCGGTGCCAACGTTCGACGGTGTTGTGGTCGAACAGGTCCCGGTCGTAGTCCCACTGCACGCGCATCGTCGTCCGGCGTTGCGCTTCGCCGCCGTGACCCGATCCGCCCTGCTCCACGACGGTCAGGTGCAGATCGGACTTCGCCACTCCCAGCGACATTTCGAGGATCTCGGCGTCGACTCCGTCGAGAGTGAGCTGTGCCGGCGCGATGTTCTGGTAGGAGAATCCGACCTGGAAGAGCGGGTGATGGGCCGCGGAACGTCGTGGCCGGACCGCGTCGACGAGGCGGTCGAACGGCACGTCGGCGTGCTCGAAGGCGTCGAGGTCGACCGTCCGCACCTGCGAGAGCAGTTCGGCGAAGGTCGAATTCGCGTCCAAGTGGGTCCGCAGCACGACGGTGCCGACGAACATGCCGACCAGGTCGACCAGATCCCGGTGGTGGCGGCCGGCGACCGGGGTGCCGACGGCGATGTCGTCGGTTCCGCTGAGCCGCGACAGCAGGATCGCGAGGACGCTGTGGGCGACCATGAACGGCGTCGTCCCGGTGTTCCGTGCGACCGTGCGCATCCGGTCGACCAGCTCGGCGTCGATCTCGGCGTGTAGTTCACCGCCGCGCATCCGGGGGTGCGCCGGTCGCGGGCGGTCCGTCGGCAGCGCGAGGAGATCGGGTAGACCGCTCAGATGCCGTTGCCAGTAGTCGAGTTGGACGGCGGCGACCGACGACGGGTCGGCCTCCTCGCCCATCACGTCGAGATGCCACAGCGTGTAGTCCCGATAGGTCACCGGCAGCGGCATCCACTCGGGTGCGGTCCCGCCCCGGCGCGCCTGATAGGCGACGACGAGGTCCCGGGCCAGCGGTGCGGTCGACGAGCCGTCGGCGGCGATGTGGTGCACGACGGCCACGAGGACGTGGTCGTCCGTGCCGACGGCGAGCAGCCGGATCATCACCGGCACTTGCTGTGCGACATCGAAACCGGTGGTCGCCAGCTCGGCCAGCCTGGCTTCGAGATCGTCGGTGACCTCCGGCTCGGTCAGGGTGCGCAGGTCGACTGCGGCGGCGGGCTCGACCTGCTGGACCGGACCGCGTGGACCGTTGGGGTAGACGGTGCGCAGGGTTTCGTGGCGCTCGACGACGTCGAGGATTGCGTCGTGCAGTGCCTGCCGATCGAGGGCCCCGCGCAGGCGGAGAGCCAGCGGGATGTTGAAAACCGGTGAGGCCGTGTCGAGCTGGTTGATGGCCCACATGCGGCGCTGGGCGGGCGACAGTGGCACCGCGCCGCCCGAGACACTGCGTCCGGCGCGGAGTTCGGGAATTCGACGGGTTGCCGGGTCCGCGAGCCGCGCGGCGAGGTCGGCGACCGTCGGTGACTCGAAGACCCAACGAACCGGTATGTCGGCGTCGAGTTGACCCGACAGCGTAGACACCATCCGGGTGGCGGACAGGGAGTCGCCGCCGAGGGCGAAGAAGTCGTCGTCCCGGCCCACCTGCGTGGCGGCGGTGCACTCGGCGAAGGCGTCGGCGACGGCACGTTCGGTGTCGGTACGCGGCTCGGCGTAGGGCGCCGCCTGCATCGTGGGTACCGGCAGGGCCGCACGGTCGAGCTTTCCCGAAGTGGTGGTGGGTATCCGGTCGAGACGCAGGAACGCGGTCGGCACCATGTGTCCGGGGAGGACCGCCCGCAACTGCTCGCGAATGGCCCCGGTGTCGGCGGTTCCCGTGTAGTAACCGACGAGGTATGTGTTTCCGGCAGCGTGGCTTCCGACAGCGTGGCTTCCGTCGGCGTGGCTTCCGTCGGGGGCCTGCATCGTCTGCGGTTCGGTGACCGCGAGGTCGACGCCGGGAACGGCTCCGATCGCGGCATCGATCTCGCCGAGTTCGATGCGGAATCCGCGGATCTTCACCTGTCGGTCGGCGCGACCGAGATAGTCGAGCCGGTATGCGGCATTCTCGCCTTCGCCGGCCAGGCGCCAGCGGACCAGGTCGCCGGTCCGGTACATCCGTGCACCCGCGGGACCCCACGGATCGGCCACGAACCGGGACGCGGTGAGGGCTTGTCGCCGGTGGTAGCCGAGCGCGACGCCCGCACCGCCGATGTAGAGCTCGCCCGACGCGCCGGCCGGTACCGGCTGCAAACGGCGGTCGAGGACGATCGCGGTCGTCCCGGTGATGGGCCCGCCGATCGTGACCGGCTCGGTGGGATCGAGAGGGCCGGCGAGGGTCGACATGACCGTGGCCTCGGTGGGCCCGTACGCGTTGAACATGCGCCGACGACCGGTCCCCCAGCGCGCCACGAGATCGGGCGAGCAGGCCTCGCCACCGACGATGACGGTGCGCAGATCCTCGAGTCCGCCGGGACCGTGCGCGTCGGCGGGCAGGGTGGCCAGCGCGGCGGGAGTGAGGAAGGCATGGGTGACGCGCTGTTCGCGAAGTAGCGCGGCCAGTTCCCCGCCGCCGTAGATGTGCCGCGGGACGATCACCATGGTGGCACCCGACGCGAGGGCCAGCAGGGTTTCCAGCACCGCAGCGTCGAAGCTCGGTGATGCGAACTGAATGGTGCGCGAACCCAATCCGACGCCGTAGTGGCGAATCTGCTCGTCGGCGAGGGAGGCCAATCCGCGATGGCTGACGACGACGCCCTTCGGGACGCCTGTCGAGCCGGAGGTGTAGATGACGTAGGCCGGGTCGTCGACGTGCAACGGGCGGAGACGGTCCGCATCGGTGATCGGCTGCGCAGAGGCGTCCCGGTAGGCGGCGACGACCAGGTCGTCGTCGAAGCCGATCCACTCGCGCCGACTGTTCAGGCCGTCGAGCCGGGCGCGACCACCGGGGCCCACGATGCCGAGATCGACGGCGCTGTCGTCGAGGAGGTAGCTCAACCGGTCGTCGGGGAGCGCCGGGTCGATCGGCACGTAGGCGCCACCTGCGAGAAGAACCGCGAGTTGCGTTGTGACGGAGTATCTTCCACGCGGCAGCAGCAGCGCTACCGTGACGCCCGGTCCCACGCCGCGGTCGATGAGGAACCGCGCGAGCCGGTGCGCCCGGAGGACGAGCTCGTCGTAGCGCAACGTACGTGCCCCGTCGACGACCGCGTCGGCGTGCGGATATGTTGCAGCCGTGCGGGTCACGAGGTCGGCGAAGAGCATGGGCTCCGACGCGACGGGCCCACGCGCCGGCACCAGAAGTGCCCGTTCGTCCTCGTCGAGGATGTCGAGGTCGGCTACCCGGGTGTCTGGTCCGGTCGCGACCATGTCCGCGAGGACGCGAAGATAGCGGCGGCGATGGGCGACGAGTTCGGGTTCGGGATACGCGGCGGCGTTGGCCTCGAGGTCGATGCGGAGGTCGCCGGATCCGGTGCCGGTGTAGACGGTGACGGCGAGATCCTCGGTGGGGCCCGTGCTGAGAATGTGGCTGTAGCCGATGCAATCGCCGAGGATCATCTCGCTGCGGAACATCATCACGTTGACGGCCGGACCGAAGAAGCCGCGACCCACCGAGGAACCGGCGGCCGACCGCGCGGCCAGGTCGCGACGCATGTCCTCGAAGCGATACCGCTGATGGCGCAGGGCCCCGCTCAGTTCGGTGGTGATGCCGGCGATGAGGTCACCGATCCCCATGTCGGGGGTGATGCCGCTGCGGATGGGCACGACGTTGGACACCATGCCGCCCGAACGCCGGAGCATCGCATTGGTCCGGGCCGACACCGGCAGGCTGAGTACGACGTCGTCGGTACCGGCCATCCGTGCGACGTACACAGCGAGCGCCGCGCTCGCCAGTGCTGCCACGGTGACCGAGTTGTCGGCGCAGTAGCGCTCCACGTTCGCGATCAGGCAGGGGTCGAGTTCGCCTCCCACCGTGCGGGAGTCGGCTCCCCCACCGATGACGGGATCGGCGAGGCGGACCGGGTCGGGCAGGTCGTGCAGGCGCTGCGCCCAGTGGTCGCGATCGCGTCCGAAACGGGTCGACGACCGGTAGGCCTCGTCGTCGGCAAGGAAGTCCTCGAGAGAGCCGGACTTCGGGGGTGGGACGGGAAGACCCTGTGCGCGTGCGGTGTACACGGCGGCCGCACGTTCGGCGAAGGCCGAGGCGCCGTAGCCGTCGAGCAGCATGTGGTGCACGCGGTTGTACCAGAAGTACCGGCGGTCATCGATGCGCAGCGTCGCCGATTCCATGAGGCGGTCGGCGAAGAGGTCGAGCGGGCGGCGGAACTCCTCGTCCATCCACACCCGGGCGGCGGCCTCGGGATCGTCGTGGTCCCGGAAGTCGAGGTGCAACATCTCATCGCGCAGTTCCTCGTCGAGGTACTGCAGCGGGGCCTCGGTCGGGTCGTCGGCGGGGACGAGCCGGACCATCGCGGTGCCGAATTCGCGGGCCACCTGCCGGCCGACGTCGGTCAGCAGTTCGGTGTCGAGATCGCCGAGCACCTCGATGTACTGCGCGATCGAGAACGGGGTCTGCGGGACGAGCTGCTGGGCGAACCACATGCTGCGCTGCGCAGCCGACAACGGGACCAGGCGTTCACCGACGGCCGACATGCTCGTCGATGCGGCGTCGTGCCGCTCGTGGACATCGTTGGTGGTCACTTCTCGTCGCTTCCGGGTGGGTCAGGGCATGCCGAAGAAGACCCGGTACCGCGAGGTGACCGGGCTGGATTGGGGTGGTCAGGCGTTTAGAATCGCCTGGGTGGGACGGCTCGACGGCCGTGGTTCGTCGGCGTCACATGAGGACCGCCGGTGGTGAACCTCCCGAGTTCACGGCATGCGGCCCACGAGAGTAGGCGGGTTGCCCGTCGGGATTTAGCACAGGCTAACCTTAACACGGCCTCATGCTGCCGACGAGATTCGCCGGCGCCGCCGAGGGACGACGCCCGACGATCAGGAGTTGTGATGACCGAACCTGCCGTGCGGGTAGACGCCATCACCAAATCCTTCGGTGATGTCCACGCGGTTCGCGGAATCTCCTTCGAGGTGCCGCGCGGAAGCGTCCTGGGCATCCTCGGACCCAACGGTGCAGGTAAGACCACACTCGTCGACATCCTCTGCACCCTGATCACCCCCGACTCGGGCTCGGCCACGGTCGCCGGCCACGACGTCGCCCGGCATCCCGGCGGGGTCCGCGAGGCCATCTCGATGACCGGCCAGTACGCAGCGCTCGACGAGACGCTGGGCGGTCGGGACAACCTCATCTTCTTCGGCCGGATGCAGGGCCTTCGACGGGGTGCCGCGCGCGAGCGTGCCGACCACCTGCTCGAGCAGTTCGATCTCGCCGAGTTCGGCAAGCGACCGGTGTTCTCGTACTCCGGCGGCATGCGACGACGCCTCGATATCGCCTGCGGACTGGTGATCCGACCCGAGGTCGTGTTCCTCGACGAACCCACCACCGGACTCGACCCGCGCAGCCGCCAGGCGGTATGGGCGCTGGTCGAAGCGCTCAAGGCCGACGGCATCACGACGCTGCTCACGACGCAGTATCTCGAGGAAGCCGATCGCCTCAGCGACAACATCATCGTGCTCGACAAGGGCCGAGTGGTCGCCGAGGGCACCGCCGAGCAGCTCAAGCAGAAGGTCGGCGGCGCCTACTGCGAGGTGGTCCTCGACGATCCGTCGCGGTCCGACGAGATGTGCGGGCTGCTGCGTACCCGACTCGCCGTCGACCCGAGGCCGACGGTCGGCGACGACACGACGATCACCCTCTCCACCACCGACGGGGTCGAGACGATGGGTGCGGTCATCGCCATCGCCAAGGACGCCGGGATCCGGCTCACCGACGTCGGCCTGCGCAACCCCTCTCTCGACGACGTGTTCCTCACCCTCACCGGCTCGCCGAGCGGCACCACCGAGGACTCGACGCGGTGACGACCACGCACCCCGCGGACCGGGAGACACACACCTTCTCCCGGATCGACTGGCCCGACGACCACAACCCGACCGTCGTCTCGCGGAGATGGCCGTTTCTCCGGCAGTGGACGACGATGACCGACCGCGGTGTCCGATCGGCGTGGGCCGAGGGCGAGTTCACGGTCGCGGTGGTGATGCCGATGGTCTTCGCGCTCGGTTTCTACCTACCGCTCCGCCTGGTGATGGCCGACCGGGGCATCGACTACGCACAGTTCCTGATGCCGATCATCGTGCTGCAGGCCGTCGCCTTCACCGCGATGGCCGCCGCCCAGCGCGCAACCCTAGACAAACTCCGCGGGATGAACCGTCGACTCGCGTCGATGCCGGTACGAGCCCTGGTACCGCTTTCCGCGAGGATGACCGTCTCACTGATCCGTTCGGTGGTGTCGATCACGGCAGCACTGGTCTTCGGTGCGCTGCTGGGCTTCTCGTTCGACGGCGGGTTGCTCGACACCCTGGCCTTCGTCGGTTTCGCGCTCGCGGTTGCGGTGGTGCTGGCGATCGGCGCGGATTCGCTGGGTCTGATCGCCCGGAATCCGGAGGCCACCTCACAGTTGCTCCTGCTTCCGCAACTGATACTCGGCCTGCTGTCGACCGGTTTCGTACCGGAGTCGGGATTCCCCGAGTGGGCCCAGCCCTTCGCCCGGAACCAACCGATCTCCCACTTCGCCGCGACCATGCGAGAACTCGCCGACGGCAACCCGACGATGTCGACCGCCCTGCCCGCCCTGCTCTGGCTCGGCGCGCTGGCCGTGGTCTTCGTCGCGCTCGCCCATCACACCCAGACACACCGGCGGCTGTACCCATGACCCGAGTACCCGTGAGCCGATCCGCCACCGATTCTCCGGACGTCCTGGGGTTCCCGCCGCGCCGGAAGTGGACCGCCGAGTCCACCTCGCGCGCGTTGATCCGCGGCTCGTTGATCCAGGCCGAACGAATCCTGGTGAAGTGGGCGACCGATCCGGTGACGCTTCTGCAGTCGCTGCTGTTCCCGGCGATCATGGTCCTGATGTTCTGGCTGGTCCTGGACCGATCGGTCAGCGCCCACTCCGGGTCGTCGAGCGTCTTCGGCATGGTCCCGATGGTGGCGCTGGTCGGTGCGATGTCCGGTGCGTCGATCAGCGGTCTCGGGCTCCGCCGGGAACGCACCTCCGGGCTGCTGACCAAGATGTGGGTCCTGCCCGTCCACCGCGCGTCGGCGATGGTCGGACGCTTGCTGGCCGAAGCGGTCCGCGTCGTTGTCACGGTCAGCGCCGTCCTCGCGGTCGGCACCATAATCGGCTTCCGGATCGAGTCAGGAGTTCTCGGTTATCTCGCGATCATCGGGATCACCCTCGTGTTCGGGCTCTCCTTCTCGATCATGGTGACCGCCCTCGCCCTGCTCAGTCGGGAGTCGCACATCGTCGAATGGGTGGCCATCGGCACCAACCTCGCGATGTTCTTCAACACCGGTTTCGTTCCCGCCCAGTCGTATCCGGGCTGGTTGCAGCCGATCGTCGAGTTTCAACCGCTCAGCTGCGCGGTGAACGCCATCCGCGGTTTCGCGGCCGGCGGTCCGATCGCCGAGCCACTGCTCCTCACCATCGCCTGGTCGGCCGCGCTGCTGCTGATCTTCACGCGACCGACGCTCGCGGGGTATCGGCGGGCAGCAGGGCGCTAGACCGAGGTCGCCCGCGACAGCAGTGGGTTCATGCGAACTCGATCGAAGTCGTGCCGCCGCAATGACAGACATCGCCTGCGACCTCATTCGCCCTCGGCTTTCGCCGCTGGTGCGCAGTTCCCTTCCGGGTCCCGATCAGCCGTAGTAGCAGCGGTACTTGATGCTGCCTTTGATCCGGCCGAGGAAGTTGCCTGCCGTGAACAGCCACCTGCCGGTCGGCACACGGGTGATCACGGTCGGCAGCAACGGATTCCGGATCAGTATGTAGAGGAACATGTCCAGCGTCACGTACCAGGGCCAACGCGGCATGCCGTAGTGCCGATAGTCGGAGTACAACTGCGCGGTGCCCACCCCGCACGTCACCGACTGCTGCCACATCCCCGACAGCGTGTCCCGGAGCCGGTAGGCGACGAGGGCCTTGGGAGCCAGACCGATCGTGCCGCCCGACAACTGGATACGGATCAGCAGGTCTGAATCCTCCGCAGCGTTCACGTACTCGACGTCGAAGCCGCCGACGCGCTCGTACGCTTCCCGCCAGACCCCGACATTGCAGGTCGGGTGTACCTGGAGGAATCCCCGCAAGTAGTACGGCTCGTCGGCGGGCAACATCGTTCGCCAGGACTGGACCTCGGGTGAGTTGAGCGAATGGGTCTCCAGTCCTCCGCCCACCGCCGAATGACGCGTCGCGACCGCGGTCAGCTCGGCGAGCCAGTCCGGGTAGACGCGATCGTCGCCGTCGCAGAAGGCGAGGAACTCTCCGTCGGCGGCAGCGACGCCGACATTCCGTGCGTACGAGATCCCGCCCACCGCCGAGGCGTCGACCCAGCGCATCCGGAGGCGTTCCCGCAGTGGGTGCTGTTCGACATGTTCCCGCAATCCGTCGGTGGATCCGTTGTCCGCAATGATGACCTCAAAGGGGCGTTCGTAGGTCTGCGCTGCCAGGGCCTCGAGCTGGATGTCGATGACATCGACACAGTTCAATGCCGAGATCACGATCGACACCAACTCGGGAAGAGGACGTTCGACATCCTCACACCGTTCGGTCACCTGCGGTTTCGCCACTTCATTCTTTCGGTTGTCTCCCGTGAGACCGCGAGCGCGGCCCAACGTCCGGTCGGGAATGCGGCCGGTCTCACCGGCCGCCGCTGCGCGGAGACCCGCACAGGTCAGGTAGACACGAGCGGGTCGGTCGGTGCCGATGAGCATCGCGCGCCCCCTCGCGATGACGTCCTTCGCGACCGACACTGCGCACCAGAGGGGTTCGGTCCGCGCATAGCGGCGGTAGAGGACAGACCGGTTGCGCGCGATGTAGTAATGCCGAAACGGCGCATCCTCGGTGAACTCGATCGACACACCCGTTCCCCTCCCGCGCAGCAACCAGCGCAGCGGACGGGGCGGGACCCACGTCGCGGCGCGTCCCAGCCGGTGACGAATCCGGTTGCCCGGCACGATGAGTGCATGACCGCCGTGCGCACGTGCGCGCAGGTAGAAATCCGTCTCCACGCAGTCGATGAACAGCGACTCGTCGAACAAACCGATCTTCTCGAACAGGGCGCGCGTGATGAGAAGGCCCGACTGCAATGGCTCGAAGGCGAGGGTCAGCCCCTCGACGGCAAACCAGAACGGGGCCACGTCGTCGTTGATGAAGGCCGGCGACGCCATCACGTCCGACAAGCCGAGCGACTTCGCCAGCTCGAGGTGATCGACGGCCCGTCGGACGTAGTCCGGTTCGAGTGAGGTGTCCTGGTCGACGGTGAGCACAGCGTCGGCATTTCGCGACAGCGCCTCGCGGACCCCCTGATTGAGGGCATGTGCGATGCCCTGGTTCGATCCTGACTCGAACACCGTCGCACCGGCCGCGGCGCAGTCGTCGAGCACTGTCCGCACAGCACCCTGCGGGTCGGCCATGAGTGACGGCGATCCGTCGTCGACGATGATCACCGAATCCACCTGTCGGAGAACATTCTCGATCGAATCGACGAGTTCTCGCGTCGGTTCGAAGGTCGGGATGACGGCCACCACGGTCATGACGGGGTTCCTTCGCTGTCGGTGAGATCGAGCGCGGCCGACACCGCGGCGGCCGTCGCGGTCACGTGCGGGGCACGCATCATCGCGTGATGGTCGGCGTCAACCGTGACGGTGTGCACGCGACCGGTCACCAGACGCGCCCAGGTGTCGGGATGGTCGGGGTTCTCGGTAGCCCGGATCAAGGTGATGTCACCCCGGTACGGCGTCGGCCGGTGCCGCCGGATCTGCTGACGACCGAGGTCCCAGAAGACGTTCCACTGCAGGGTCGTCGGAAGGTTCCACCAGCCGGCGGTCGCGACCAGCAGCCGCATCACCAAGCGGGTCCACAGGATCTGCAGTGATGGCGAATTCGAGGCCGGGCCCTCGGAATCGGTACCGGTGCGGTCGGGCAGCGCCGCGGGACCGTCGGTTCCGGTGTCGTCGGTCAGCCGGCCGCCGACGCGTTCGACCAGCTGGGGCTCGAACCGCGAGTCGAGGATGATCACCGACTCGCAGCGTTCGCCGCGGGCGTCCAGGATCGCCGCGGCCTCGAGCATGATGAAACCGCCGAGCGAGTAACCGACAAGTCGGTACGGACCGTCGGCCTGTACCGACCGGATGTCCGTCACCGCGCGCCGTGCGGCGGCCCGGATCGTCCGGTCGGCCCGGCCGCGCTTCTCGAGTCCGTGGGCCTGCAGCCCGTAAACCGGTGCATCCCCGCCGATCTGACGGGCCAACGGCAGCAGGCCGGCCGCGGGCGTCCCCGCGCCGGACATGACGAACACGGGGGTGCCGGTACCCTCGCGGAGCGGGATGATCGTGGCACCGGTGACCGAACGGGCGCGATCACGATGAGCGGCGTCGAGGAGTTCGGACAGACCGAAGATGGTCGGGGTGCCGGCGAAGTCCGCGGTCGAGATGTCGACGAGCCAGCGATCGCGCAGTTCGGCGAGCATCTTCGCAGCGGCGAGCGAGTCACCGCCCAGCGAGACGAAATCCTCGTTGCGCCCGACGGTCTCGAGTCCGAGGATGTCGCACCAGATGTGCATGAGCGTCGCCTCTGTCGGTCCGCGAACGGGTTCGGGTGTCCGTGGCGGTGCAGGCGGAAGTGCGGCGCGGTCGACCTTGCCGCGCTCGTTGCGGGGTAGCGAGGTCATGACCACGACGTCACGCGGAATCATCCACGGTGCCAGCGTGTTCGCGAGCGCGGTCCGTATCTCGGCCGGCGACGGCGTCCACTTGGCCGGGTCGACGGCGACGTGCGCGGTGAGCTGCGCGGCGTCCCGGTCGGCGGTGACCACCGCGTCGACCGTCCACGGCAGGGCGCGCAGGGCGGCCTCGACCTCGATGGGTTCGACGAGATAGCCGCGGATCTTCACCGCGTCGTCGCGGCGTCCGAGCAGATGCAGTTGACCCTCGTCGTCGAAGCGACCGAGATCGCCCATCCGGTAGCGACGGCACCCGTCGGGCAGGTTCTCGAACTTGGCTGCGGTCAGCTCGGGGTTCTTGAAGTACCCCGACGAGATGTACTTCGATTCGACGACGACCTCACCGGTCGATCCGGTCGGGACGTCGTGGCCCGCCTCGTCGACGATCCGGACGGACTTCTTCGAAGCGGGCGTGCCGACCGGGATTACACCCGTGGGAACGGGCCGATCCGCCGGGATGAGGTTGAACGCGAGATTGGCCGACTCCGACGACCCCGACCAGCTGCAGAACACCCCGTCCGGTGCGATGGTTGCGCGGACGCGCTCGACGTCGCCGGAGTGGACAGGTTCGCCACAGGTCGACACCAGACGGACGCTCTCGATCACGTCGCCGGGAGCCAGGTCGGTGAGCCAGGACCTCAGGAGCGACGGCGTGCAGTGGACGGTGGTCGCCCGTTCCTGCCGCAGCCAGTCGCGGAGCCCCTCGGCGGTACGTCGGCGGACGTCCCAGAGCAGCAGCGTCGATCCGTTGAGCAGAGACATCAGCAGGCAGTCGACGCCCGCACCGAAGCTCAGCGGTAACAGCGCCGTCGCCTTGTCGTCGTACTCGAAGCGCATGAAGGTCGCGCCGTCGAGGGCCATCCCGAGGGCCCAACGATGAGGAAGCGTCACGCCCTTGGGCCGGCCGGTGGAACCGGAGGTGAAGATCAGCACGGCCGGGGCGTCGGGCGCCGGCACCGCGAGCGGAGCGTCAGACGACGGCAGCGCAGCGATGTCGGCCGGAGACATCCGATGGGCCCCGGACAGTCCGAGAATGTGGTCTCGCCGGTCGTCGGGCAGGAAGGGGTCGAGCAGGATGACCGGGTGTCCCGAGGTGAGGACCGCGAAGATCGCGAGGACCGAGTCGATGTCGGATTCGACGTCGACGGCGACCGGTCGACCCGTCTCGGTCATCGCGGCGGCGATGGCGCGCCCGCGGTCATCGGTGCGGTTCACCGCGTCGCGGTAGGTGATGGAGGCCTCGGGGGTCCGGACGGCAACCGCGTCGCCACGTTGCGCCGCCATGTTCCGCCACAGTGCGACGACGCTCTCGTCGGAGCTCTCGGTCGTGGCCGGAATCGTCGCCGGATCGATCGTGGTCACGAAGCGACTACCGGACATAGGGTATGCATAGTTAGGTTAGGCTACCTAATACGCCACTCCGGGCGTCGTCAGGGTCTCCGACATCTGACCAGTGATCGCCGACACTGACGACCGCTCCTCCTCAGCGCTGGTAGGCCGACCTGCTGTAAGAAGTACCGGTGCTCCGAATGCGTCCCCGTCCACGAAGCGGTTCCGCCTGTTCCCGCGCCGTCGGCGCCGGTGTCGGCTGATGCGCATTGTCGTGGTCGGCGCGGGTGCCGCCGGGTCTCTGGTCGTGTTCCATCTGGCCGTCTGGTAGCCGCCGATGACCGGGCCGAGCCGCTCGAGGTCGTCGTCGTGGACCCGATCGACCAGGTCGCGGGTCCCGCGTTCGGCACCGCGGATCCTGCCCACTTGCTGAATGTCCCCGCGTCCGGGATGTCGGTGGACCCGGATGAGCGGTTCGACTTCGTGGACTGGTGCCGTGCCGAGGGGCTCGTGGCCGGTGACGAGGCGCACTACTTCTTCGCACCGCGCGCACAGTGGGCGCGCTATCTGCGGACCCGGCTGGCAGAGGCATGCGAGCGGGCCGGCGGCCGGTTGAGTGTCCGGTTCGTGCGTGACGGTGCGGTCGGCGTCGCCGTCGTCGGCGCGGGAGTTCGGGTGACCACGGCGGACGGAAGCGTCCTCGACGGCGACCGGCTGGTGCTCGCAACCGGACTCCCGGGTGTCGGGAACGGCTGGGCGCCCTGCGACCTGAGCGATCAACCCCGCTACATCGCCAACCCGTGGCTGCCCGATGCTCTCAAACCGGTACTGGCCGACGACGGGGACGTCCTCGTGATCGGCACCGGCCTCACGATGGTTGACGTGGCGATCAGCCTGCTCAAGTCGGGCGACACTCGTCGTGTCGAGGCGATCTCACGCGGCTGCCGACTGCCCCGGCGGCATGCCGACACCTACCTCGGCGAAGTCGTCCCCGACACCTCGACCTGGGGCGACAACCTCGACGAGATCCGAGCCGCGGTCGCGACCCATGTTGCGAGAATCGAACGCCTCCTGGGGAATTGGCGGCCCGGCGTCGACGGTGTGCGCTACCGCGTTGCCGAACTGTGGGGCCGGCTCGACGAGGCGGACCGCGGCACCTTCGTCCGCGAACTCGCCGGCGACTGGCTCGTGCGTCGGCACCGGATGCCCCCGTCGAGCGGCAGACTCGTCGACGAGGCCCGGCGGTCGGGACGCCTCGTCGTGCGCGCGGGACGGATCACCGGAGTCGACGCGGTCCCAGGTGGACTCACCGTCACGACCGGCGACGACGAACGCACCTATGCCTGGATCGTGAACTGCACCGGTCCGCAGCCGGACGTGCGAAAACTCGGCAATCCCGTCCTGGACTCGGTTCTCGACGCCGGGCTCGCGACCACCGACCCGCTCGGTCTGGGCCTGATCACCGACGACGGGCGCGTCCTCGACGCCGACGGTCGCCCGGGACCGATCTGGACCCTCGGATCGCTGCGTCGCGGCGAACTCTGGGAGACCACCGCAGTACCCGAGATCCGCTCGCAAGCAGAGGAATTGGCTGCATCGCTCATCGGTGACGTCGACGGTCACCGATGAGCGACGAGTAGCCGGTCAGGTCGCGCTGACCAGAACCGCGGCGCCGAGCCAGATCAGCGCGGCCACCTTGATCACCTCGAACGCGACGTAGACGAGATGCGCTGAGCTACGCGGACCCTCGTGCCCGGCGAGCACGGCGTCGGACCTCTTGGTGAGGGCCGGCCGGACGGCCACGAGCTGGATCGCGAGAGTCGCGATCGCAACTCCCGCGGCGATCGGCGTGGCCACCCCGGGCCACGAACCGAGGACGACGGCGACCAGGATCGCGGTCGCCCACACGACCTCCGCGACGTTGAGCCCACGGAAGACCAACCGCCCGATCCCCAGACCGATCGGCAGGGTCACGCCGGGTGCGCGGAACTTCAACGGCGCCTCGAGGAACGAGATCGCGAAGACCATGCCGAGCCACACGAAGGTGAGCGCGGTGACGACCGCCGCGGAGGTGCTCATCGCGCGCTCGACCGCAGGAGTTCCGGACCGAAGGTCTCATAGTGGATTCGGCTCTCCGCGATGTCGCGGCCGAGGAACTCCTCGCGCATCGAGGACAGGAACCCGGTGGGACCGCAGAGCATCACGTTGGCTTCCGGGTGCACCTCGACATTGTCCAACGACATGTGGCCGACTCGGACCGAATCGGAGACGATGTGCGGCGAAGTGTTCTCGTACCACTGGATCAGATTGCCGTCCGGCAGCGAGTCCACCAGCGCGGCAAGCATTCCGCGGTGCGGCTGGCGGTCGCGGGAACGGTCGGCGTGCAGGACCGTCACCGGGCGGGCATCGCCCTTCTCTGCCAGCGCGGTCAGCAGACCGATCACCGGCGTGCACCCGATCCCGGCGGATGCCAGTAGCAGCGGGGCATCGTCGTCGGGCAGCACGAGGTCGCCGAACGGGGTGCTGACCTTCAGGGTGTCGCCTTCGAAGACGTGCTCGTGCAGGTATGCCGAGACCTCGCCGGCGAGCTTCACACTGAAGCGCCACTCCGCGTCGTCGGGCGAGCCGGTCAGACTGTACTGACGGATCTGCTGTGCACCGTCGCTCAGCGGTACCTGTATCGAGATGTACTGTCCCGGGCGGAACTTCGGGAGTTCGCCGTCCACCGGGGCCAGGGTCAGCGCAATGGTGTCGGGCGAGACCTGCACGCGATCACTCACCGTGATCTCACGCCACACCTGACCGGGCTCGACACCCGCGGCGGCGTAGAGGTCGGATTCCGATGCGATCAGAAGGTCGGCCATGTCCCAGTACAGCTGATCCCAGGCATCGGCGACCTCCGGCGTGACGGCAACGCCGAGAACCTCGACGATCGCCGCGAACAGATGCTGGTGGACCACCTTGTACTGATCGGCGGTGACACCCAGCGACGCATGCTTGTGCGCGATCCGGTCCAGGATGAACCGCTGACGCCGGACGTCGGGTTCGAGTTGGAGACGCGCGAAGGCGGCGACCGAGCCGGCGAGGGCCTGCGGTTGTTCACCGGACTTCTGGTGCGTCCGGTTGAACATGTTGTCCAACAGCGTCGGGTGCGCGTCGAAGAGTCCGCGGTAGAACCGCGGGGTGATCTCCGGGAGTGCCCCCTCGACTGCGGGCAGGGTCGCCGCGAGAGTGGCGCGTTGGGTGTCGGACAGCATGAGAACTCCTTTGTTCACTTGCTCATCTGGTTATGAAGATCCGGCGTGGGGGCCGGAAGTCTCTGTGGCGGTGCTGATTCACCTTTGTGTCTCACCAGGCCTTCGTGGCTCGGGAAGCAGAGGGTCCGGCCCGGTCAGCCTGTTTCCTCAGCAGGTGGGCGCGGCGACAGCGAGAGCAGCACTGCGGTGGTCGGTTCCGCGGCGAGGTCGGCGACGGTCTCGGAGTCGAGGGTGTCGTAGAAGGCGGCGGCCGCACGGGCGAGCGCTCCCCGCAGACGGCATCCGCGTCGGAGCGGGCACGGCTGCGGGCCTTCGCAATCGACAACCTCCCCGTCACCCTCGAGGGATCGCGCGAGCCAGCCCACGCGCGCTTCGCGACCGAGGTCGGTGATCGTCAGACCGCCGGTTCGGCCGCGGCGCGCGTGGACGACGCCCATCTCCGACAGCCTGCCGACGACTTTGGCGACATGCGTGTACGGGACGGCGAGCTCTTCCGCGAGATCCTTCGTGGTGAGAGGTGTTGCAGCCCCACGCTGTTCACCGACCGACTGTTCACCGGCGACGGCGAGCCTCATCACGACCCGGAGGCCGATGTCGGTGAAGCGTGTCAGCTGCATGCCGAAAGTAAAACATAAATTGGCACCGGCAATACCAATTAAAAGTCCGTGTTCTAGCTCACTCGACGGGCGCCTCGTCGTACGTCGCGACCGGCATCCCAAGGGTCCGGGCTCTGCGAATCATGGTGCGCGCGTTGTCGATCGCCGCGCATCCCGGATCGTTGTTGAAGTACACGTAGACGTCGCACCGGTCGTCGAACATGTCCCACAATCGACGCAGCCAGCTGTCGATGGCACGGGTCCCATAACTCATCGGCCGCTCGGCCGTGCCGTCGTGCAGACGTAGGTATCCGAAGTCCGCCGTCCGCCACAGCGGGGTGAGAGAACGACTCTTCCGGTCGGCCCAGCACAGGGCGGCGTTGTGCCGTTCGAGAACGTCGCGCACCTCGTCGGTCCACCACGATTCGTGGCGCGGCTCGACGACGACCTGAACGGTGTTCGGGAAGAGCTTCAAGGTGGCGGCCAGGGCATCGGGCTGCGCCTGCAGATTGGGCGGGAGTTGCAGGAGGACGGGCCCGAGCTTGGTACCGAGGCCGGCGGCACGATCGAGGAAGCGCTCGACGGGCTCGGCCGGCTCCTTCAGCCGCTTCACGTGTGTCAGGTAGCGGCTCATCTTCGCCGCCATCCGGAAGTGGGCCGGTACGGTCTCCGCCCAGTTCTCGAACACCGTCCTCTCCGGCAGCCGGTAGAAGGTGTTGTTGACCTCGGCCGTCGTGAACCGCTTGGAGTAGTAGTCCAGCCACTCCCGCTGCGGGACCTTCTCCGGGTAGAACGCGCCGCGCCAGTCCTTGTACTGCCAGCCCGAGGTACCGATGTGCAGCATCGCTCCACCTATCCGCCGGTCGACGGGTGACGAATCCCGTCGACGACTTCTCGCGGCGCGTGTGGGTGTCGCATCACCGAAAACGGGTACCCGCCCAGAGGAAGTTGCAACCACCGAGACAGGAGTGACATGACGAAACTGGCGATCATCTACTACTCGGCCACCGGACACGGCACGGCCATGGCTGACGAACTCAAGACCGCTGCCGAGGCGGCCGGTGCCGAGGTACGGGTCCGCCACATCGAGGAGACCCGCGACCCGGAGACCTTCGCGGAGAATCCTGCCTGGTCGGCGAACTACGAGGCGACGAAGGACCTGCCGAGCGCCACCGGCGACGACATCGTCTGGGCCGACGGAGTCATCTTCGGTTCCCCGACCCGATTCGGCAGCACGTCGTCGCAATTCCAGACCTTCATCGACTCCCTCGGCGGACTCTGGGCCGAGGGAAAGCTCGCCGACAAGGCGTATGCCGCCTACACCTCGAGCCAGACGGCGCACGGCGGACAGGAGACGACGCTCGTCGGCCTGTACACCTCGCTGATGCACTTCGGCGGCATCCTCGTACCGCCCGGCTACACCGAGGGACTGAAGTTCGCCGACGGTAACCCCTACGGCGTCTCTCACGTCACCGGCCCGGAGAACAAGAACGGCCTCGACGACCCCACCAAGGCCGCCCTCGCCCACCTGGCGCAGCGAGTCGTGAAGGTCGCCGGTCTGCTGGCCGGCTGACAAACGGTGCTGCATGCCGGATCGCTCGCGTAAATGCGTTGACAGAGCGGCGCCCCCGCGCGAGCATCGGGTTCATGCATTCAGTGTCGTCGCCCGCTGGGCGTGAGGAGGTCGTCGGCGTCCTGCACGCCGGCGCTTGAGTGACCTGCCCCGACCGGCGCGAGTACCGCACCCGCGGACCCGCGCCGGTCGACGCGTGCCCTCACTCACCCTCCACGACACCCGAGGTGTTTCTCACTCATGCATGCTCTGACCGAATCCGAGATCCGTCGATCCTTCGTCAATGCGACCGTCCGCGAACGCAAGTCACTCGTCCTGCCACCCGACTTCAAGGAATTGAACTGGGAGCGCAAGGATTTCGTCGGTTGGCGGGATCCCAAGCAGCCGATGGTCGGTTACGTCGTCATCCCGACCGACGACGAGCCCGTCGGCATCATGCTCCGCCTGGGCGGACGCCAGCCGCGCAAACGGCCGCTATGTTCGTTCTGCGAGGACGTCCTGCTGCCCAACGACGTCGCCTTCTTCAGCGCCAAGCTCGCCGGCGCCGCCGGCCGCAAGGGCGACACCGTCGGCACCCTGATCTGCTCGAACTTCGAGTGTTCGAAGAACGTGCGTATGAAGCCGCCGCCGGTCTTCGGCGGCCACGATCCGGAAGCCTTGCGGCAGCAGCGCATCGAGTCGCTGCAGCTGCGGCTGAACGGATTCGCGACGCGCGTCGTCGGGCAGGAGAAGTAGCCCCGCTCAAACCCACCCTTTTTCGCCGGATCCACCACCCCGCCGGGTGCTGGGTTTGCCGAAAAAGGGTGGGTTTGCGCATAAGAAGAGAGGCCGGACCGCGTTTCCGCAATCCGGCCTCTTTCACCGTGTGGGCGAAGGGGGACTTGAACCCCCACGTCCCGAAGGACACTGGCACCTGAAGCCAGCGCGTCTGCCATTCCGCCACTCGCCCGTGGCCGCCGGAGATCCGGCGGGCATGTCGTCGGACTGGGTTCGTCCGGCGACTGGACGACGATAACAGCACCGTGCCCCTACTACAAAACTCGGGTGTTCGCGGGCAATCGAAGGGCGGGTGACCTGCGGCACCAGTGACTGGCCAGACCGATGAGGCAGGTGTTACACACGATGCACCAGTTGTCGCGGTGGCACAGTTGTCCGTTCTTGTCGCTATCATCAAACAAGGCCATATGCACGGCGACACGCTCGAATGCCGCGAAAGGAGGTCTCGGTGGGGATCCTGCAACGAATTGAACGCAAGCTCGAAGGCGCTGTTGACGACGGTTTTGCGCGAGTTTTCGGTGGTCAGGTGGCTCCACAGGAGATCGAGAACGGCCTTCAGCGTGAAGCCGAGGAGTCGCTGGAAGATCTCGGCGACGGTACCGTCCTTGCCGCCAACAGCTACACCTTGCTGTTGAGTCCGAGCGATCACGACCACATTGCTGCGGAATACGAACTGAACCGCAAGACTTTCTCGAAGCATTTGGAACACTTCATCAAGGACAACGGGTGGCAGACCTACGGCAAGGTCGTCGTAGAGTTCGAACAATCGCCATCACTGCACACCGGGATCTTCCGTGCGCGCGGCACGGTGAACCCTGACGCGAGGCCCCGCCCGGTGCCGTCGCGTTCGGGACCACCATACGGCGCACCACCGAAGGCCCCCCGCCCACCGGCCGGCCCCCCGGCCCCGAATCCTCGCCCGGCCGCACAAGCTCTTCCCGCCGACGCACCCGACCAAGGAGCCCCCAAGATGACTCAGAACCCCGGATACGACCAGCGCAGGGGCGCCGATCCCGAGTACGACCAGCAGGCCTACGAGCAGCAGGGCTACGGCCAGCAGGCGTATGGACAGCAGGGCTACGACCAGTACGGCCAGCAGCCCGGCTACGAGCAGCAGGCCTACGGACAGCAGCCCGCCGGCTACGAACAGCAGGGTTACGGTCAGCAGCCCGGCTACGGCCAGGGCTACGGGCAGCCCGGCTACGACCAGCAGGGTTACGGCCAGCAGGGCTACGCACAGCCCGGCTACGAACAGCAGGGCTACAGCCAGCAGCCCGGCGGCTACGACCCGGGCTACGGCCAGCCCGGCTACGACCAGCAGGGCTATGGCCAGCAGGGCTACGCACAGCCCGGCTACGAACAGCAGGGCTACAGCCAGCAGCCCGGCGGCTACGACCCGGGCTACGGCCAGCCCGGCTACGGCCAGCAGCCGCCGGCGGCCTACGACTACCAGGGTGGCTACGACCAGGGTTACGGCGCAGGACGACCCGCCGCCGGTTACGCCCCGTCGTCGATCACCCTTCTCCTCGAGGACGGCAGCAACCGCACCTTCCAGCTGCACGAGGGTTCCAACGTGATCGGCCGCGGCCAGGACGCGCAGTTCCGTCTGCCCGACACCGGTGTCTCGCGTCGCCACGTCGAGATCCGCTGGGACGGCACCACCGCGATGCTCACCGACCTCAACTCGACCAACGGCACCACGGTCAACGACCTGCAGGTCAACACCTGGGAACTCGCCGACGGCGACCGCATCCGCGTGGGTCATTCCGACATCACCGTCCGGTTCCAGTAGTCCCGGCAACCGCCGTCCAGCGCCCGTCGAACGCGGGCGGCGGTGGCCGCTGACCGAAGTGATCCGGGCGACTCCGCGGGGGCGGTTGATACTGAACTGTCATATGTGAATGAACGGGTTCGGCTCAACTGCCCATAAGATGCACACGGGGTCCGCCGGTTGCCATCGGCAGTCGAGATCGACGCCCGCCCGGTACGGCTTACCGAGTACGACTGGTCCGAGATGTGACGGCGCTGGAGGTGAACACACGAGATGCAGGGCTTGGTGCTGCAACTGACCCGTATCGGGTTCCTGCTGTTGTTGTGGTTGTTCGTCTTCGCCGTGATCCGGACCCTTCGGGCCGACATCGCCTCGGCCGGCGGCATGCGCATCCCGCGTTACTCGGGAGGTGCGGAGAAGCGTCGACGCAGTGGCGGGGTCCGCGGCGCGGCGCGCTATCTCGTCGTCACCCACGGCGCTCTGGCCAACACCCGGATCAGCCTCGGGCAGCAGCCGGTGCTGCTCGGTCGCGCCGACGACTCGACCCTCGTCCTCACCGACGACTACGCCTCGGAACGTCACGCGCGACTCTCCAGACGCGGTGACGACTGGTACGTGGAAGACCTCGGCTCCACCAACGGCACCTATCTCGACCGGTCCAAGGTGACGACCGCCGTCAAGGTCCCGCTGAACACGCCGATCCGCATCGGCAAGACCGTGATCGAGTTGCGCCCGTGACACTTGTGTTGCGCTACATCGCGCGCAGCGACCGCGGTCTCGTCCGGTCCAACAACGAGGACTCCTTCTACGCCGGCCCGCGCCTGCTCGCACTCGCCGACGGCATGGGCGGACACGCGGCCGGCGAGGTCGCCAGCCAGCTCGTCATCCGTGCCCTCTCCGAACTCGATGAGGACGAACCCGGCGGCGATCTGCTGAGCCAGCTCGACCGCGCCACCCGCGCGGGCAACGAGGCGATCGCCGCACAGGTCCAGGAGTCCCCCGAACTCGACGGCATGGGCACCACGCTCACCGCCATCCTCTTCGCGGGCAGCCGAATCGGGCTGTGCCACATCGGTGATTCACGCGGCTACATGTTCCGCGACGGCGTCCTCACCCAGATCACCCGCGACGACACATTCGTACAGACCCTCGTCGACGAGGGCAGGATCACCGCTGAACAGGCGCACACGCATCCGCAGCGGTCACTGATCATGCGTGCGCTGACCGGTTCCGAGGTCGAGCCGACACTCACGATGCGCGAGGCGCGTGCCGGTGACCGGTACATGCTCTGCAGCGACGGACTGTCCGACGTCGTGAGCGAGGAGACCCTCGCCGAGACCCTCGGATCCATCGCCGACCCGAAGGAGTGCGCCGACCGCCTCATCGAACTCGCACTGCGCGGCGGCGGCCCGGACAACGTGACCGTCGTCCTCGCCGACGTCGTCGACACCGAGTACGGCGACTCCCGGCCCATCGTCGGCGGTGCCGCCGGCGGCAATGAGGAGTCCTACACCCCCGACCCGGCCACCGCGGCCGGACGCGCCGCCGCGCTGCGTCCGCCGCCCGCCGAGCCGCAGCGCCCGACGGTGCTGACCCAGGCGGAGGAACCGCCGAAGCACAGGAGCACGTGGCGCCGGTGGTTGGCCGTGGGCGTCGTCCTGGCCGTCGTCGTCGCGCTCATCGCCGGGTTCTTCGTGACCCGCTCGATCGTGCGGAGCAACTACTACGTGGCCGCCGACTCCGCCGGCGACGTCGTGATCCACCAGGGCTCTCCGGCCGACGTCCTCTTCGTGTCGATGAGCAAGCCCGTCACGCGCGTCTGCGTCGAGGATCTCGACCAGGAGAAGCCGACCTACACCTTCATCCCCTACGACGACACCTGCGAGGTGCCGCTCAACGTCGACGATCTGGTGTCCGGACCGGCGCAGTCGGTGAAGAACGTGATGATCCGTGACCGCAGCGCCGAGGAGATCGAGGGCGTGGTGACCAAGGAGCTCACCTTCCGCTGCGACAACGCTCCGTCGTCGACTCCCCCGCCGCCGTCCTCGGCGACCCCGCCGCCCGCGTCGAGCGCACCGCCCGCTCCCCGTGCCACTGCACCGTCCGGAATCCCGCAGCGCGGCGCCACCGAGTCGGTGGCACCGCCCGCCCCGGGCACCGCACCGTCCGACACGCCCGCACCTCCAGAGGACGCGGGCACCAGCTGCCGGCAGCAGGTGAGATGACTCAAGCCGCGCCCGCCCCGCACGCCCCGCCTCGCGAACCCGCGACAAGCACCGGCCGGAACGCCGAGCTGCTCCTGCTGGTGTTCGCCATCGGCCTCGTGACGGTCGCCCTGCTCATCGTCCAGGCCGCGCAGGGCCAGAGCCTGACCTGGGACATCTTCAAGTACGTCGCCGCCTACACGGCGCTGTTCGGGGTCGCCCACGTCGTCGTCCGACGCTATGCGCCGCACGCCGACCCGATCCTGCTGCCGGTCGTCGCCGTGCTCAACGGGTTGGGTCTGGTGCTGATCCACCGCCTCGATCTCGGGTCGGGCAACACCGGTGAGTCGATGAACCCCACCCAGGCGACGAACAACGCCGACCAGCAGTTGCTGTGGGCCGGTCTGGGCATCATCGCCTTCTCGGCGGTGCTGATCCTCATCCGCGACCACCGGACGCTGTCGCGGTATGCCTACACGCTCGGCCTCGGTGGTCTGATCTTTCTGATCATCCCGGCGATCCTGCCGAGCGCGTTCTCCGAGATCAACGGCTCCAAGAACTGGATCATCACGCCGTTCTTCTCGATCCAGCCCAGCGAGTTCTCCAAGATCCTGATCATCATCTTCGCCGCGGCGGTCCTGGTGTCGAAGCGCGACCTGTTCATCACCGCGGGCCCGCACGTCCTCGGCGTCGACCTCCCCCGCGCCCGGGACCTCGGTCCACTGCTCGCCGCCTGGGCGATCGCGATCGCGGTGATGGTCGTCCAGAAGGACCTCGGTACGTCACTGCTGATCTTCGCGACGATCCTGACGATGCTCTACGTCGCCACCTCGCGCGTGGAATGGCTGGTCCTCGGCATCGGCCTGTTCGCGATCGGTGCGGTGATCGCGTGGTCGATCTTCTCCCACCTGCAGACCCGCGTCTCGGTGTGGCTCAACCCCTTCGACGACTTCGACGGCTCCGGTTACCAGATCGGTCAAAGCCTCTTCGGCCTGGCCACGGGCGGTCTGTTCGGCACCGGCCTCGGATCGGGTCGGCCCAACATCGTGCCGTTCGCCAACACGGACTTCATCATCTCGACCATCGGTGAGGAGCTCGGGCTCGCCGGCCTCTTCGCGATCCTGCTGCTCTACATGGTCTTCATCCACCGCGGCCTGCGCACCGGAATCGCCGTGCGCGACAGCTTCGGCAAGCTCCTCGCGACGGGCCTGGCGTTCACCATCGCCATGCAGATCTTCGTCGTGGTCGGCGGCGTCACCAAGCTGATCCCGCTGACCGGTCTGACGACCCCGTTCCTGTCGTACGGCGGCTCGTCGCTGCTGGCCAACTACATTCTCGTCGCGCTGCTGATCCGGATCTCGAACGCCGCCCGCGAACCCGATCCGGTCAAGAAGCGTCCGACGACGGCCAAGCCGGTCGACGCGCTGCCCACCCAGGTGGTGAAGCGCAAGTGAACAAACCGATCCGCAACGTGTCGATCGCGGTGATCGTGATGATCGTCGCGCTGCTGGCCAACGCCACCTACGTCCAGGTGTTCAAGGCCGACGCCCTGAAGACCGATCCCCGCAACAACCGGGTCCTGCTCGACGAGTACTCGCGCCAGCGTGGCCTGATCACGACCGCCGACGGCACCGTGATCGCGCTGTCGGTGCCCATCGACAGCCGGCTGAAGTTCCTGCGTCAGTACCCGCGGGAGGGTGCCGAGGCGTTCGCGCCGGTCACCGGTTACTACTCGTTCCAGTACCTCGCGAGCCAGATCGAGCACTACGAGAACTCGATCCTCAACGGCTCCGACGACCGGTTGTTCGGCCAGCGGTTCATGGACATGTTCTCCGGCCGCGACCCGCGGGGCGGCAACGTGGTCACCACGATCAACCCGAAGGTGCAGCAGGCCGCCTATCGCGCCATGCTCAACGGTCCATGCGACGGACCATGCCGCGGCGCGGTGGTGGCGCTGCAGCCCAACACCGGCAAGATCCTGGCGATGGTCTCGACCCCTAGCTACGACCCGAACAAGCTGGCCAGCCACGACCAGGAAGTCCGCGAGAGCAGCTGGGAAGCGTGGAACCGCCCCGGCGACACCGCGCAGCCGATGCTCAACCGCGCGATCAGCCAGTTGTACCCGCCGGGTTCGACGTTCAAGGTCGTGACCTCGGCGGCCGCCCTGCGCGACAACATCACCCCGGGCATCCGTCTCACCGCGGCCCCGAGCTTCCCGCTGCCGGGTACCAACGTGTCGCTGCCGAACTACGGAGGCGAGACCTGCCCCGGTTCGTCGGGCGGGACCGTGTCGCTGGAGACGGCGTTCAAGTACTCGTGCAACACCGCGTTCGCCGAGCTGGTGACCGAGAAGATGTCGGACGCGATCCCGAAGTTCACCGAGACCGCGAGCCTGTTCGGTCTCGATCAGCCCGGCCCGGACATCCCGATGCCGGTCGTCGACTCGACCGTGGGCCCGATCCCGTCGCTCGACGTCCTCGCACAGGCATCCATCGGACAGCGGGACGTGCGGCTGACGCCGCTGCAGAACGCCATGATCGCGGCGACCGTCGCCAACGGAGGGGTCCGTATGCAGCCGTACCTGGTCGATAAGCTCCAATCGGCGGATCTTCGTACCTTGCAGACCACGCCGCCGAGCACCGCGAACAAGCCGATCACGCCCGAACAGGCGGCCGAGCTGACGTCGATGATGATCGAGTCCGAACGCTCCACCGCAGGTGCCGGCGGGCCGGTCTCGATCGCGTCGAAGACCGGCACCGCCGAAAGCGGTTCGAGCACCGACACCCCGTACGCCTGGTACATCGCGTTCGGACCGTCCTCGAACGCGCAGATCGCGGTGGCCGTGGTGGTGGAGAATGGACAATTCGGTGCGGATTCGGTCGGTGGGACCGTGGCCGCTCCGATCGGACGAGAAGTGATCAACTCACTGGTGGGAGGTGGCAGTCGATGACCCTGCAGAACGGCACCACCATCGGTGATCGTTACCGGCTCATCCGCCTGATCGCGACAGGCGGCATGGGCCAGGTGTGGGAAGCCCTCGACACGCGCCTGAACCGTCGTGTGGCGGTGAAGGTCCTCAAGGCCGAGTACACGAGCGACCCGGAGTTCATCGCCCGGTTCCGCGCCGAGGCCCAGACGACGGCGAAGCTCAACAACCCGGGCATCGCCAACGTCTTCGACTACGGCGAGACACCGGACTACAACGGTGGCGACCCGCTCGCGTACCTGGTGATGGAACTGGTCGACGGCGAGCCGCTGAACTCGGTCATCTCCCGGCTCGGTCGGTTGTCGCTGACCAACACCCTCGACATGCTCGAGCAGACCGGTCGGGCGCTGCAGGCCGCACACAGCCAGGGTCTGGTGCACCGCGACGTGAAGCCGGGCAACATCCTGATCACGCCGACCGGTCAGGTGAAGATCACCGACTTCGGCATCGCCAAGGCCGTCGACTCCGCGCCGGTCACCAAGACCGGCATGGTGATGGGCACCGCCCAGTACATCTCTCCCGAACAGGCCACCGGCGACGAGGCGACCGCTGCGTCCGACGTGTACTCGCTCGGCGTCGTCGGCTACGAGGCGCTCACCGGTCGCCGTCCGTTCCTCGGCGACGGTGCGATCACGGTCGCGATGAAGCACATCCGTGAATCGCCGCCGCCGCTGCCACCCAACCTGCCGTCGGGTGTCCGCGAGCTCATCGAGATCACGATGGCCAAGGACCCGCGTCAGCGTTATGCGAACGGCGGCGAGTTCGCCGATGCGGTGGCCGCCGTCCGCGCAGGTCGTCGACCCCCGCGCCCGGGAGCGATCGCCGGCGCCGCAGCGGGTGCGGCCGGTGCCGCGGCGTTGGGCAACACCGTCGCGACCCGCGCCACCACGGCACCGGGTACCGCCTCGCGTCCCGTGACGCCGCGACCGACGTCCCGCACTCCGGTCGCACCGCCGCCGGACAACAGCTGGACCACCGGGCAGAAGGTGCTCGCCGGTGTCGCTGCCGCGTTGCTCGTCGGCGCGATCGGCCTGATCGGCTTCTACCTGCTGAGCAGCGGCGGCGACGACACCGCACCGTCGGCGCCGTCCACCTCGTCGATCGTCACCGAGACCACCACCGTGGTCCCGACGGAGGAACCCGACGAGACCACGACCACGCAACGCCCCACCCGCACGACCACCAGTGAGGAGACGACGACCAGCGAGGAGACGACGACGGAGACCACCGCGCCCGGTCCGCCGACGACCACCGACGACACGACGGACACCGGGGCCGCCACCGGCACCCCGTGCTTCCCCGGCGTGCCGTTCCCGCTGTGTTAGGTCACCGCGCCATGCTGATACCACCCCCGACGACCCGCTGAGCTGAGATCCCAGGCTGACCCCGAGGCAGATGACGACACCACACCACCTCTCCGACCGCTACGAACTCGGCGAAACGCTGGGTTTCGGTGGCATGTCCGAGGTGCACTATGCCCGCGACCTGGTGCTGCACCGGGACGTGGCGATCAAGGTGTTGCGTGCCGACCTCGCGCGCGATCCGTCGTTCTATCTGCGCTTTCGGCGTGAGGCCCAGAACGCCGCGAAGCTGAACCACCCGACGATCGTCCAGGTCTTCGACACCGGCGAGGCCGAGACCGAGGACGGTCCGCTGCCGTTCATCGTCATGGAGTACGTCGACGGTGACACCCTGCGAGACGTGTTGCGGGCCAACGGTCCGATCGCCCCACGTCAGGCGATGACGTGGATGGCCGACGTCGCCGCCGCCATGGACTTCTCGCACCGCAACGGCATCGTGCACCGCGACATGAAGCCGGCGAACGTCATGATCGACAAGTCCGGCGCGGTGAAGGTGATGGACTTCGGCATCGCCCGCGCGATGAGCGACTCCACGTCGACCATGACGCAGACCTCCGCCGTCATGGGTACCGCCCAATACCTGTCGCCCGAGCAGGCCCGCGGTATCAAGGTGGACCCGCGCAGCGACATCTACTCGATGGGTTGCGTCCTCTTCGAGCTGCTCACCGGGGAGCCGCCGTTCACCGGCGACTCGCCGGTCGCGGTCGCCCATCAGCATGTGCACGAGGACCCGCCGTGGCCGTCGCACGTACGCCCGGAGATCCCGCGTGAGCTCGACTCGGTCGTGCTCAAGGCGATGAGCAAGAACAAGGACAACCGGTACCAGTCGGCCGCCGATCTGCGCGCCGACCTGATCCGGGTGCTCGCGGGCGGCAAGCCGTCGGCGCCGATGCTGCTCACCGACGAGGAGCGCACCGAGTTCATCGACACCGGCCCCCGACGCCCGGTCCGGTCGGAGACGACCACACCGCGGCGCGCCATCCCCACGCGTGCCGGTGGCAGCCACCGACGCGACGCCGACTATCGGTCCGGCTCCGACGACGACCCGCCACGTCGGCGCCCCCGCTGGCTGATGGCCGGCGCGATCGCCGCGGTCGTGCTGCTCGTCGCAACGCTGTTCCTGTGGTCTCCCTGGAGTTCGGGCTCCGACCCCGATGTCACCGTGCCCGCGGTCGCCGGACTCAGTTCCGAGGACGCGCAGTCGTCCCTCGAACGAGCGGGGTTCGAGGTGCGTGTCCTCGAGGAACCCAGTCTCGACGTCGGGCCCGGTTTCGCGACCCGTTCGACACCCGGCGAGGGTGTGATGGCGACCGAGGGGTCCGAGGTCGCCCTGTACATCTCCTCCGGTCCACAACGTCACCGGATACCGTCCGACCTGGTCGGCAAGACGCCTGCCGAAGCCCTCGACGCCCTCAAGGTGCTCGGGTTCACCAACGTCAAGACCGAGCGTGTCGACTCGACCGCCGACATGAAGGACAAGGTCGTCTCGACCGCGCCGAAGATCGGCACCGAGGTGCCGGTCAACGGGCCGGTGGTCCTCAATGTCGGTAACGGCCCCAAGGAGATCACCGTCCGCGACGTCGTCGGCATGCCGGCAGATCGTGCCCGCGCGGTTCTCGAGGAGCTCGGCATGTCGGTCGATGAGGTCGCGGTCGACTCGGACCAGCCCGCGGGCGAGGTCATCTCCACCTCTCCCGGCCCCGGTTCGACGGCCGAGCAGGGCAGCACGGTGCAGTTGTCGGTGTCCCGGGGCAACCTGTTCACCGTCCCGAGCCTGCGCGGCAAGACACCCGCCGAGGCCCAGTCATCCCTCGAACAGGCCGGTTGGGAACGGTCGACGCTGACGCGTCAGACCCGGAACGTGCCGCTGAACAGTCCGGACAACGGACGTGTCGTCGGGCAGGAACCGTCGGCGGGTTCGAAGGCGCGCAAGGGTGGCCCGATCACGATCATTATCGGCCAGGCCAGCCTGCTGCCGAACTAGGGCATCCGACGACGGCTCACCAGGCCTTCGTGGCTCGTCGCTTGCGCTCCTCGCACCTCAGGCAGCGAGGGTGGCATCAGCCGACCGCGCTGGCCATCTCCGCTTCGAGCGCCGCGACGCGGGTCTCGTCGATCTCGATACCGCACGTCTTGAGCCAGTTGGCGAGCATCCGGTGCCCGCCCTGGGTCAGGACGCTCTCCGGGTGGAACTGGACGCCGTGGATCGGCAGCTCGCGGTGGGCCATCGCCATGACGATGCCCGACTCGGTGCGTCCGGTGACGACGAGTTCGTCGGGGATGGTCTCGGGGAGCACCGTGAGCGAGTGGTAGCGGGTCGCGGTGAACGGATCCGGCAGGCCCGCGAGGACGCCCTTGTCGTCGTGGAAGACCAGCGACGTCTTGCCGTGCAGGAGTTCCGGCGCCCGGTCGACGGTTCCACCGAACGCCGCGCCGATCGCCTGATGACCCAGGCAGACACCCAACAGCGGGAGCTCCTCGGCGGCGGCCACCTCGACCATCGGCATCGTCGCACCGGCGCGCTGCGGGGTGCCGGGTCCGGGGCTCAGCAGCACCCCGTCGAATCCTGAGACCGCCTCCCGCAGATGTTCGGTGTCCCACGGGGTCAGCCGCGGGTCGTCGTTGCGCCACACGACGGCCTCGACACCGAGCTGGCCCAGGTACTGGACCAGGTTGTAGACGAAGCTGTCGTAGTTGTCGATGACCAGGATGCGACTCACGCAGAAGAGGCTACCGCCGAAAGCGGGTACCTCGGTCAGCGACCTGGTGAGATACCGTAGAAGTCGAGTGTTTCCGACCCCGGGCCGATCGGTCTCCACGACGTTCGTCGAGTCCCGGGCACGCGTACGACCGCTGCTGCGGTACAGCACAACAGAGGATGTCATGCCCAAGTCAAAAGTCCGGAAGAAGACCGACTACACGATCAACACCGCGAGCAGGACGCCGGTCAAGGTCAAGGCCGGAGCTTCCAGCACGATCTACGTGAGCGTGATGCTCGGCCTGATGCTCCTCGGGCTCGCCTGGCTCGTCGTCTACTACCTCGCCGCCACCCCCACCGCGTACGGCGCGGAGGGTCAGGTCCTGCACTGGATGGCCGAGCTCAACTCCTGGAACTTCCTCATCGGGTTCTCCCTCATGGTGGCCGGCCTGTTGATGACCATGCGGTGGCGCTGATCCGAACCACGATCATTCCCCGCGTGTCGGGCTCTGACCTCGGAAAACACATGCGTGTAAGTTATCCACACTGTGGAAATAACATGTGTGTAAGTAGTCCCCACTGTGAGTAACTCCTGTGGATAACTCTGCAGACTTCTCCACACACGCATGGTCGACGCCGGTTGGAGCGGGTGTCGCGGGCTGTGTCGGCGGCGTGATTCTGCTCGGCGGGGCGGTCGTCGTGTCCAACGACCCTGCCGGATCGGTCCTCATGGGGATCGCCGGCGTGCTGCTGTTCGCGTTGGGCGTCTACACCTTGCTGGTCCGGCCACGACTCGAACTCACGGCCGGACACCCGGCGACGCTGACCGTGCGCGGTCTGACCGGACGACGCAGCTATACGCCCGACCGCGTCGAACGGATCCGGTTGCTGTCGATGCGGCGCGTCGGCCGTCGGGTGGGGCAGCTCGAGATCGACGTCCTCGACGACAACGCCGAATCCAGTCGTCCGGACGGATCCGACGGGCCCCGCGACGACACCCGGCTGCTCGTCTTCAGCCGCTGGGATCTCGGTACCGACCTGCTGTCGGTGGTCGACGCACTCCGCGCAGCGGGATTCCACGTCGACGACGACCGCTGACCGACCCGGCTGTCGACGCCCGGCGCGTCAGCGGATGTAGGTGAGTCCGTCGTAGGTGAGCCCACCGGCGATCCCCAGGCCGAGCGCGACGACGAACAGCGCGCCCAGCGCGATCCAGCCGACCCGGCTGGCCGCCTCCTGGGTTCGACGTCCCTCCGGCAGGACCATTCCCGGGAGATAGACGATGGCAGCGGTGGCCGCGGCGCCGAAGGCGAGACCACCGAGATGTCCGAGGACGGAGATCCCGGGCAGCGAGAACGACAGCACCACGTTGAAGCCGATGATCAGCAGGACGGGCACCGGCGAGACACGGGCCTTGAGGATGATCACCAGCATCGCGCCCATCAGACCGTAGATGGCCCCCGAGGCGCCTGCGGTGAGGGCGCGGTCGTTCTCGAACAACATGACGGCGGCACTGCCGCCCAACAGGGCGATCAGATAGACCGCGAGGTATCGGGACATTCCCAGCGCGAGTTCGAGGTCGCGGCCCAGGATGTAGAGCGAGAGCATGTTGACGGCCACGTGCATCACACTGAAATGCAGGAAGCCGGACGTCAGCAGGCGCCAGCACTCGCCGGCGGCGACGTCGCTCTTGAGGAGATCTCCGGAGCTGAAGATGGTGGCGGCCCCGGGGTCGCCGAAGCTGCCCGCCTGGACGGCGCACAGCAGGAAGATCAGGATGTTGATCCCGATCAGGGTGTAGGTGACGTAAGGCTTGCCCGCGGTCAGGCGGGTGGTCGCCATGTGCCGCACACCGCGGTCACCGAAGGCCGGCGTCTGTTGGACACCATCACCTCGAAGACAGTCGAGACAATGCTGGCCGACCGACGCCGGTCGAAGGCAGTCCGGACATGCCGGTCGCCCGCACCGGCTGCAGGACAGGCCGGTGGGGCGGTCGGGATGCCGGTAACACACCGCCCGTTGCGGGGCGGTGTGTTCCGGAGAGGTCAGTTGACCTCGATCTTCTCGATGACGACGGCGTCGAGCGGGCGATCCTGACGATCGGTCGACGTGGTCGCGATGGCGTCGACGACCTGCTGCGACTCGGGGTCGGTGACCTCACCGAAGATGCTGTGGCGACGGTTGAGGTGCGGGGTCGGGCCGACGGTGATGAAGAACTGCGAGCCGTTGGTGCCCGGGCCGGCGTTCGCCATGGCGAGCAGGTACGGACGATCGAACTGCAGCTCGGGGTGGAACTCGTCGCCGAACTGGTAGCCGGGGCCGCCCATGCCGGTGCCGGTCGGGTCGCCGCCCTGGATCATGAAGCCGGCGATCACGCGGTGGAAGACCGAGCCGTCGTAGAACGGGCCGGAGTTGCCGCCGGATGCGTTCGGCTTGCTGTATTCCTTGCTCCCGTCGGCCAGGCCGACGAAGTTCTCGACGGTCTTGGGCGCGTGGTTCGGGAACAGGTCGACCTTGATGGCGCCGCGGTTGGTGTGGATGACTGCGGAGGTTTTCTGAGTGGTCACCCCTCCATCCAACCACTTGTGCGGTTTTGGGTGGTCGAGACGTGGCTCTCGACCCCACCTGCGCGCGCAGGGTCACATCGCCGGAGGTGGCACGGGCGGGGGCCGGGCTGGCACTCTGGTCGACATGCCGAAGAACTACCTCGTCGCCGCGCTGACCGTGCTCGCAGCGGTGCTCACCGCCGGTGTCGGCGTCGCCATCCTGCGCCGTACGCGTCAGGATCCGCCGCCGGTCTCGCCGACCGTTCCCCGCGTCGAAGAGGTCCGTGAGGCCCTCGCGGAGAGCACGGAATCACAGGCCTCGTGACGACATCGCCGACGGTCGATCCGGGCGTCGGCGGCATCCACAGGTAATTTGAACACGTGACCTCAGACGACGAGCGCTCTCCGAACACGCCCACCTCTCCCGGTGGTGCGTCCGAGCGGGCACGCGAGCTGTGGTCGATGTCCGACGACGCGAAGCCCCGCGAGACCGAATCGATCCGGCCCGGCCCTACCGGCCCCGGTTCGTCGGGCCCGGCTCCCACCGGCGGATCCCACGGCACCGCACCCTGGGAGCGCGTGCCGAGCGCGCCGATCAGCGCACCCTCGCCGCCCCGCGGACGCGACCTGCCGGATTCGGGACGTCCCGTCCCTCGCGGGCCACTGCCGCCCGGTGGTCCGGCGGGTCCCGGCGGTCCGGCATCGTCTCAGCGGCCCGGTCCCCCGCCCGGCGGTCCCCGTCCTCCCGGTCCTCCGGGTCCGGGCGGCCCCGGCCAGCCCGGCGGCCCCCGTCCGCAACCTCCGCGTTCGAACGGTCCCGGCCCGGCCGGTGACCCGGGCGCTCCCCCACGTCCGGCCGGCGCCTACACGACCGGCCCGCGGCCGCGGTCGGTTCCCGGCACTCCGCCGGGCAACCCCGGACCGTTGAATCCCGCCGGGCGTCCCCCGGCCGGGCATCGCCCGCCCCCGAACGCCAATCCCGGTGCGCCACAGGGAAGTCCGCTGCAGAACAATCCGACACAGAGGACCGGCACACCGCACCCGGACGCGCTCGGTGCCCGTCCGGGTCCGGCACCCTCCCGTCCGGAACCTCCCCGGTCGCGCCCCGACGCGGTCGACGGCGAGACCCGGCGCTCCGACGCGGCCGACGCCACCGTGTTCGTCAAGCCACCGGCCGGCCCGGCAGCCCCCGCGAAGCAGAACGACGACACGCCCGGCAACGACGACCGTACGGCGGTGGCACCCGTGTCCCAGGCCTACTCTGCAAACACCAACCCAGCATTCGAGGACGATCCGGAGGACAACGTGGCTCCCCAGTCCGGCCCCCGCCTCAATCGCTTGGCCGTGTGGGCCCTGATCCTGTCCGGGCTCGGCATCACGTTCCCGATCGGTCTCGTGCTCGGCTACCGCGCGCGGGCACAGATTCGACGCACCCGCGGGGAGTCCGGACTGCCGTTCGCCAACGTCGCGATCTGGCTGGGCTGGGCCTACCTCGGCATCCTGGTGTTCGGCCTGCTGGTCTACAGCTGGATCCTCTTCGCCGCCTGACCGCGCTTCGTACCCGGTGCGACGTCCTGCGTATGACCCAGGTCTCAGCCCGTTCGGCACGAATTCGCCGCGCGGAGATCGCAGATCGGTGCCGAATCGCGATTTGTTTCGGTAGGAAGATCTGATAGCCGAAAAGGGTCTCCACCCAGCGCGTTCCCGGTCCAGGTGAGCCGCCGGTCACGACGACCCGATGCCGACGCGCGTGAACGTACTCGCGCGTAACGGCTTCGGTCCGCAACTATCGATCTGTTGAACCACCTCGCGTGTGCCGAAAACATCCTCGGCACGACGAACCGAAGGAGTCGGTGATGTTCTCCCGAATCGCCATCGTCAACCGTGGCGAGGCCGCAATGCGCCTCATCCATGCCGTCCGTGGCCTGTCCGCCGAAACGGGGCAGGCGATCGAGGTCATCGCGCTGCACACCGATGTCGATGCCGCCGCCACGTTCGTGCGTGAGGCCGACATCGCCTACGACCTCGGTCCCGCGGCGTCGCGCCCGTACCTGAACATGAAGGTGCTAGAGCGCGCCCTCCTCGAGACCGGCGCCGACGCGGCGTGGGTCGGCTGGGGATTCGTCGCCGAGGACCCGGTCTTCGCCGAACTCTGTGAGCGGATCGGCGTCACCTTCGTCGGCCCCTCGCCGGACGCGATGCGCAAGCTCGGCGACAAGATCGGCGCCAAGCTGATCGCCGAGGAGGTCGGCGTGCCGGTCGCGCCGTGGAGCCGCGGCGCCGTGGACACCATCGACGACGCGCTCGCCGCGGCCGCCGACATCAGCTACCCGCTGATGCTGAAGGCCACCGCCGGCGGCGGCGGACGCGGTATCCGCGTGGTCAACAACGACGACGAACTGCGCGAGGCCTACGAGCGCACCCGCGACGAGGCCGCCCGCGCGTTCGGCAGCGGCGTCGTCTTCCTGGAGCGCCTGGTCACCGGTGCGCGCCACGTCGAGGTACAGGTCATCGCCGACGGTCAGGGCACCGCATGGGCGCTCGGCGTCCGCGACTGCTCCGTGCAGCGTCGTAATCAGAAGGTCGTCGAGGAGTCGGCGTCGCCGGTCCTCGCCGAGGAGCAGGTCGCCGAGCTGAAGGCCTCCGCCGAGCGCCTCGCCGTCGCTGTCGGTTACCGCGGTGCGGCCACGGTCGAGTTCCTGTACCACCCGGGCGAGAAGCTGTTCGCGTTCCTCGAGGTCAACACCCGCCTCCAGGTCGAGCACCCGATCACCGAGATCACCAACGGTTTCGACCTCGTGCGTGCCCAGCTGCACGTCGCGTCGGGCGGCAAGCTCGAGGGTGAGCCGCCGACCGAACGCGGCCACGCCATCGAGGCCCGCCTCAACGCCGAGGATCCCGACCGCGACTTCGCTCCCGCGCCGGGGCGCATCAACCTCCTCGAACTTCCGGCCGGCCCGGGCATCCGGGTCGACACCGGCGTGAGCGAGGGCGACACCATCCCCGCCGACTTCGACTCGATGATCGCCAAGATCATCGCCTACGGTCGCGACCGCGACGAGGCGCTCGGCCGCCTGCGCCGCGCGGTACGCGAGACGCGCGTGATCATCGCCGGCGGCTCGACCAACAAGTCCTTCGTGCTCGAGCTGCTCGACCAGCCCGAGGTCATCGACGGCAGCGCCGACACCGGCTGGATCGACCGGATCCGCGCCGAGGGCGGCCTCGTCGCCAATCAGCATTCGGCGATCGCGCTCACCGCGGCGGCGATCGACGCCTACGAGGAAGAGGAGAAGGTCGAGCAGCAGCGCCTGATGTCGACCGCCTCGGGCGGCCGTCCGCAGGTCCAGCACGAGAGCGGCCGTCCCCTCGACCTCAAGCTGCGCGGTGCCGGCTACCGCGTCCGCGTGGCTCGCATCGGCGCGCATCGATTCCGCGTGAGCATCGAGGCCGGCAACGAGACCCACACCGCCGACGTCGAACTCGAACGCTTCGACGACCACGCTGCCCAGCTCGTGGTCAACCGTGAGCGGTTCCGCCTCGTCACCGACACCCACGGACCCGTTCACCTCGTCGACGTCGATGGCATCACCCACCGCGTCAGCCGAGACGAGGGCGGCGTCGTCCGCTCCCCGGCACCCGCACTCGTCGTCGCCACGCCACTGCAGGTGGGCGACGAGGTGGAGGCGGGCGCACCCGTGCTGGTCCTCGAGTCGATGAAGATGGAGACCGTGCTGCGTGCGCCGGTCCGCTCGCGGCTCAAGGAGAGCCTGGTGTCGGTCGGCACCCAGGTCGAGACCGGTGCGACCCTGCTGCGTCTCGAGCCGCTGGCCGACGACGACGGCGACGAGGCCCCGGAGGAGGTCGCGGGCGTCGACCTCGACCTGCCCGCCGAACCCGAGGTCGAGGCGCACGAACGCACCACCCGTACGCAGGAGGACCTGCGCGCCCAGCTCCTCGGCTTCGACGTCGACGCGAACGAGGCCACCCGTCTGCTCGACGACTACCTCGCGGTGCGGCGCGCGGTGATGGCCAGCGGCCGCCGGCCCCTCGCCGACGAGCTCGAACTCATCACCGTGTTCGCCGACCTCGCCGAGCTGAGCCAGAACCGCCCGTCGAGCGACGAGGTCGGCGTCGAGCACGTGCACAGTGCCCGCGAGAACTTCCACACCTACCTGCAGAGCCTCGACGTGGAGCGCGACGGTCTGCCCGCCGCCTTCCACGACCAGCTCAGCCGGGCGTTGCGGCACTACGGCGTCACCGAACTCGACCGGACGCCGGAACTCGAGGCCGCGGTCTTCCGCATCTTCCTGGCCCTGCAGAACCCGGCCGGCTCGGTCACCGTCATCACCACCCTGCTGCGTGAGTGGCTGCAGGAGCCCACGCCGCGTGACGAACTGCGCGACGACGTGGGCCCCGCCCTCGACCGCCTGATCGCCGCGACCCAGATGCGCTACCCGGCCATCGCCGACCTCGCCCGCGGCGTCGTCTACGCCTGGTACGGCCAGCCGCTGCTGCTCCGCGACCGCGCCCGCGTCTACAGCAACGTGCGCAAGCAGCTGCGATACCTCGACGAGAATCCGAACGCCGCGGACCGCGACGAGCGCGTCGACAACATGGTGCGCAGCACCGAGCCGCTCGTCCGTCTCCTCGGGCAGCGCATCGAGCGCGGCACCACCGACAACCGGGTGATGCTGGAGGTCCTGACCCGTCGGTACTACGGCAACAAGGGTCTCTCCGACATCCGCAACCACGAGGCCGGCGGCACCACCTTCGTCGTCGCCGACCGTGAGAGCGGCAGCCTGATGTCGGCGGCGGTCGGTTTCGCCGGCCTCCCGGCGGCTCTGAACGGTCTCGGCGAACTCGCCCGCGGTGCGGCCGCGGTGGACGCCGACATCTACCTCAGCTGGGAGCAGCAGCCCAGCGGCTTCGACGTGCTCGCCGAGACGCTGCACGAGATCGTCTCCAACGCCGCACTGCCCCCGCAGGTCCATCGCGTCACGATCACCGTGGCCGGCAGCGGCGATGCACGGATGCATCATCACGTCACCTTCCGCCCGTCCGCGACCGGTATGGCGGAGGAACGGCTCATCCGCGGTCTCCACCCGCACATCGCACAGCGGATGCAGATGGAGCGTCTGCGGAAGTTCGATCTCACCCGTCTGCCTTCCGCCGACGACGAAGAGGTGTACCTCTTCCGTTGTGTCGCACGGGAGAACCCGTCCGACGAACGACTCATCGCCTTCGCCCAGGTCCGCGACCTCACCGCGGTCCGCGAGCCGGGTGGTCGTCTGTTGACCCTGCCCACCGCGGAGGCGACGCTCGCCTCGTGCGCCGACTCGATCCGTCGTGCCCAGCGTGGTGCGGCCCGGCCGTCGAGCACCAACCGGATCATCCTGTACGTGTGGCCGCCGATCGACGACGATCCCGAGATCCTCGACATGATCTCCGGCCACATCCGCGGTGTCACACGGGGTATCGGCCTCGAAGAGGTCCAGGTCATCGCGCGTCGTCGCAACCCCGAGACCGGTGAACTCGTCAAGGTCTCGGTTCGCTTCTCGCTCAACGCGACCGGCGATTTCGACGTCAAGGTCGGCGATCCGTCCGACGCGCCGATCGAGCCCGTCGACGAATACCGCCAGAAGGTCAAGCGCGCCGCGGCCCGCAACACCGTCTACCCGTACGAGCTGGCCGAGATCCTCGGCGACTTCACCGAATACGATCTCGACGCCGAGCATCGCCTGGTCCCGGTCGACCGCCCCAAGGGTCGTAACACCGCGGCGATGGTCGCCGGTGTCGTGACCACCCCGACCGAGAAGTTCCCCGAGGGCGTCACCCGCGTGGTCCTGCTCGGCGATCCAACCAAATCGCTTGGCGCACTGTCCGAACCGGAGTGCAGCCGCGTCATCGCCGCGCTCGATCTCGCCGAGCAGATGCAGGTGCCGCTCGAGTGGTACGCCCTGTCCTCGGGTGCCCGGATCTCGATGGACTCCGGTACCGAGAACATGGACTGGGTCGCGCGTGCACTGAAGCGCGTCGTCGAGTACACCCAGGACGGCGGCGAGATCAACATCGTCGTGGCGGGTATCAACGTCGGTGCGCAGCCGTACTGGAACGCCGAGGCGACGATGCTCATGCACACCAAGGGCATCCTGGTCATGACCCCGGATTCGGCGATGGTCCTCACCGGCAAGCAGTCGCTGGACTTCTCCGGCGGCGTCTCGGCCGAGGACAACTTCGGCATCGGCGGCTTCGACCGCGTGATGGGCCCGAACGGCCAGGCACAGTACTGGGCACCGAATCTCGGTGCGGCCCGCGATGTTCTGATGTCCCACTACGAGCACACCTATGTGCTTCCGGGCGAGGGCACCCCGCGCCGGGCGGACACGGCCGATCCGTCGGACCGCGACGTCTCGGACTACCCGCACGTCCTCGCGGGCAGCGACTTCACCACGGTGGGTCAGATCTTCTCGCGCGAGCACAACCCGGATCGCAAGAAGCCCTTCGACATCCGCACCGTCATGCGCGCCGTCGCCGACCAGGACCACGTCGTCCTGGAGCGCTGGGCGGGCATGGCCGACGCCGAGACGGCCGTCGTGTGCGACGTCCATCTGGGCGGAATCCCGGTGTGCATGCTGGGCATCGAGTCGCGTGAGGTCGCGCGTCGTGGCTACAAGCCGACCGACGGTCCGGACACCTACACCGCGGGCACCCTGTTCCCACAGTCGTCGAAGAAGGCCGCCCGGGCGATCAACGTGGCCAGCGGCAACCGTCCGCTCGTCGTGCTCGCCAACCTGTCGGGCTTCGACGGTTCGCCGGAGTCGATGCGCAAGCTGCAGCTCGAGTACGGCGCCGAGATCGGTCGCGCGATCGTGAACTTCCGTGGTCCGATCGTGTTCTGCGTGATCTCGCGCTACCACGGCGGTGCGTTCGTGGTGTTCTCGAAGGCGCTGAACCCGAACATGACCGTGCTGGCCATCGACGGATCGTTCGCCTCTGTGCTCGGTGGCGCGCCGGCCGCCGCGGTGGTGTTCGCCGGTGAGGTCGCGAAGCGTGTCTCCGCCGATCCGCGCGTCCGCGAGCTGGAGACGAGCGTCGCCGAGGCCTCCGGTACCGATCGCTCGAGCCTGAACGCCGAGCTCGCCGACATCCGCCAGTCCGTCCGCGCGGAGAAGATCAGCGAGATCGCCGCCGAGTTCGACAAGGTGCACAGCATCCAGCGCGCCGTCGAGGTCGGTTCGGTCGACGCGGTCATCCGCGCCGAGGAGCTGCGCCCGCGGATCATCGGTGCGATCGAGAACTCCCCGGCCTGGGGTAAGAAGGACTCACATGCCGTGAGTTCCTAAGTCTCACAACCACAATCGCCACCTCCGGTCGGTGTCGCCATCTGCGGATGGCGCTCCTGATCAGAGGTGGCGATTGTGCTCTCCGCGGGACTCAGCGGGAGTTGTAGGGCAGTAACGCCATCTCCCGGGCGTTGCGGATCGCGGTGGCGACCTGGCGCTGTTGCTGCGGTGTCAGGCCGGTGAGCCGTCGACTCCGGATCCGTCCCTTGTCACTGAGGAACTGTCGGAGAAGTTGAACGTCTTTGTAGTCCACCGGGTTCCGGCCGTCGGCCCGGACGCCGAGCGCGGACAGCTGATTCTTCTTGCGGACCGGACGTTCGTCGTCGCGGCGTGGTCTGCGTTTCATAAACGCCTCCTGTTCGGGTGGTTCACCAGCTGGACTTGTGGATGCCGGGCAGCTCACCGCGATGCGCGAGTTCGCGGAACCGGACCCGCGACAACCCGGCCTTGCCGATGTAGCCGCGGGGCCGGCCGTCGATGGCGTCCCGGTTGCGCAGGCGCGTCGGGCTGGCATCGCGTGGCAGGGCGTGCAAGCGTCGCTGGGCCTCCGCCCGTTCGGCGCCGGTGGAGTCGGGTGCGACGATGGTCCGCTTGAGTTCGGCGCGGAGGTCGGCGTATCTGGCCACCACCTCGCGCCGTTGTTCGTTCCGGACGATCTTGGACTTCTTCGCCATCAGCGGTCCTCCTTGAAGTCGACGTGGGCACGGATGACCGGGTCGTACTTGCGGAGCACCATCCGATCCGGGTCATTGCGACGGTTCTTGCGGGTGACGTAGGTGTATCCGGTGCCGGCCGTCGACCGGAGCTTGACGATGGGCCGGATCTCGTTGCGCGCCATCAGATCTTCTCCCCGCGTGCACGCATGGTGCGCAGCACGGATTCGATCCCGTGACGGTCGATGGTCGAGATCCCCTTCGCACTGACCCGAAGGGTGATGTACCGCCCCTCGCTGGGCACGAAGTACCGCTTGCGCTGGATGTTCGGGTCCCAGCGACGAGATGTGCGCCGATGGGAATGCGAGACCTGCTTGCCGAAGCCCGGTTCGCGCCCGGTGACTTGGCATCGACGAGACATGGCGTCCTCCTTATTGACAATGATTGGCATTAGCGTCGCCGACACGTTACCGTCGACCGGACGCAAATGGAAATGATTCTCAATAGTGTGGAGCGTGGACGTGGACGACCTGAACCCCGGTGACCAGAACCCCGCCGACGGGCAGATGCGATTCCTCCCTGCGGACAACCGAACGCCCGTCATCCTGGTGACCGGCCTGGACCGACCCACGTCTCGCCGGGTCGGAGACGCGTTGACGTCCGATCCCGGAACGCTGCAGGTCCACCACGATCTGAGCGGGGTGGGCGACGGGCGCGTGGTGCGAACCCTGACCTGGCGGGAGTCCGATGGCCGGCGCCGCGAAGGGGTGACGGTGATCGAACTCGCCCACGGTTGTGTGTCGTGCACGCTGCGCGAGGACCTGCTGCCCTTGCTCCGACGCCTTCACCGGCGACGGTCGGTTCGACGCATCGTCCTCACCCTGGACCCGATCCTGGAACCCGAACGGATCGCGTGGTCGATCGAGCATGTCGTCGTCGACGACCAGCCCGGCATCCCCGGGGCACCTGCCGGTCTCGACGTCCGGGTGGAATCGACGATCGCTGCTGTCGCAGAGGATGTCTGGCTGCACCACGCGACAGGGGATCTCGGACTGTGCGAGGTTCTGCCCGTTCCGCCCGACGACGAGCGCACCCTCGCCCAGGTCGCCGTCGGGCAAGTGGGGTTCGCCGACGCCCTCATCGTCGTCGGCTGCGATCCCGCCGTCCGGGACGCCTGGGAGTCAGCTCGCCTCATGGCCGTCCTCAAGCGACTGGCACCCAAGGCTCCGATGATGTTCGAGTTGCCGGAGCGGCCGCTCACTCCCCTGCTCGTCCAGCAGCTGGTCGCCGCGATCCCGCCTTCATCGCGGAGGGGGCGCATCGACGGGCCGCACGACCCGCTCCTGGTCGACCAGCCTTCCCTCGACCCCGACTGCGGTGTCACCTGGATGGAGTTCCACACCGACCGGCCCCTGCACCCGGGCCGCCTGCACGATGCGATCGACTCACTGTTGGACGGAGTGGTCTGCGCACGAGGACGCCTGTGGGTCGCGACCCAGCCGGACGAGGCGCTGTGGCTGGAGTCGGCCGGCGGCGGGCTACGCGTCGCGCCGGGTGGTCGGTGGCTGGCCGCGATGGACGACGACGAACTGGCGCTGGTCGAGCCCGAACGGCGGGCGCTCGGTGCACTGCGATGGGACGACACCTTCGGGGATCGCCATTCCTCGCTGGTCGTGCTCGTGCACCGCGGTGATCCGGACGACATCGACGAGGCGCTGCGTCACGCCTGCGTCAACGATGTGGAATTCGCTGCTGGACAACAGTTCTGGAACACCTTCGACGACCCGTTCGGCCGGTTCCACGCGGACCCGTGCGAGGACGTCGACGACATCGAGATCCCGATGGCCGACAGTCCCGCGACCGGCGACTCGTCCGACCACCGACTCGACGACCACTGACACCGACACCGCCACCGGCAAGGAGATCACCTTGAAGAAGAACATCCACCCCGACTACCACCCGGTCATCATCCGGGATGCATCCACCGGAACCGAGTTCCTCACCAGATCCACCGCGACCTCGTCGGCGACGAGCGTGTGGTCGGACGGAAACACCTACCCGCTCATCGTCGTCGACGTCACCAGTGCCTCACACCCGTTCTACACCGGAGTGGCGACGATCCCGGATGTCGCGGGACGCGTCGAGAAGTTCCATCGACGCTATCCGCACCTGAATCAGTGACACACGTCCGATCCTCGGGCAGGGTGGAGGGATGTCGGACAACGAACAGCACCACTGGACGACCACCGCGGACGAACTGACGACCGACCCCGACATGCCCGAGCAGCCGGACGAGCCGGACGGCCCGCATTCGGTGCTCCCCGGCGCGGACGACTCCCCGATCGGCGAGACCAAGCGCATCGAGGAGGAGAAGGCCGCCTACAACGCGTCGCCGGCCGATACAGATGCCCCGAAGGATCACGCAGTCGGTGGATCGGAGGGCACCGCAGATGGCCAGTGAGAAGCGGACCATCGTCCTCACCGGCGCCAGCGACGGCATCGGTGCCATCGCGGCCCGCGCGCTCGCCGGGCCGTCGACGAACCTGATCCTCGTCGGCCGCAACCCGAGGAAACTCGCGCCCATCGCGGCCGAGACCGGCGCGACGTCGTTCACCGCCGACTTCGCCGACCTCGCCCAGGTGCGTGATCTCGCCGCGCAGATCTCCGGCAGCGTCGAGTCCATCGACGTCCTGATGAACAACGCCGGCGGCACCTTCGATCACAGGGACCGCACGGCGGACGGCCACGAGCCGAACTTCCAGATCAATCACCTCGCCCCGTTCCTGCTGACCCACCTGCTGCGCGACCGGTTGGCCGCGGCCGGTTCGTCGCTGGTCCTGAACACGGCGAGCGTCGGCAATCTGGCCGGCAGCGTCGATCTCGACGACCTCGACTTCGAGAACCGGCGAGCACTGGCCCTCCGTCCCTACGGCACGGCGAAGCTGATGAACATCCTGTTCACCCGCGGCATCTCGCAGCGCTGGACCGACGACAAGATCTATTCGGCCGCAGTACATCCGGGTCCGGCTGCGACGAGCTTCGGACGGGACTCGCGCTTCGTCGGACTCGCCTATCGCTCCCCGATCACCCGCCTGGTGACCATCACCCCCGAGCAGGGCGCCGCACCGCTGATCGCCCTCGCCGAACGCGGGGCGGATCCGTCGATCAACGGCGTGTACTTCAGCCGCCACAAGCCGAACGGCCTCGAGAACCGGCAGGCCCACGACCAGAAGCTCATCGACGGGTTGTGGGAGAAGTCGGCAGAACTCACGGGGCTCACCTGACCCGTGCAGTTCATCCCGGCTGCAGGGTCGAACCAACAGAAGGAGGGCACGATGACACAGAACATTCTCTTCGTCATGACCGGCGCCGACGCATGGACGCTGAACGACGGATCGAGTCACAAGACCGGATTCTGGGCCGAGGAGGCGGTCGCGCCACTCGAGGTGTTCCGGGAGGCCGGATTCGCGGTGACCGTCGCGACGCCGGGCGGCGTGCGTCCCCCGGTCGACGAGGGCAGCCTCAGCCCGGACGCCGCCGGATCCGTCGAGCGCGCCGACGAGCTCCGGAAAGTGATCGACTCCGCCCCCGAACTCCAGAATCCGATCCCCCTGTCCGACGTGGACGTCACCGACTACGACGCGGTGTTCGTACCCGGCGGCCACGGACCGATGGAGGACCTCGCGGTGGACACCGACGCCGGAGCGCTTCTCATCGCCGCCGACCGGGCCAAGAAGACCATCGGCATCGTGTGTCACGGACCCGCGATCCTGTTGGCCGCCAAGGGCGAGGACGGGGTCAATGCCTTCTCCGGTCGTACGGTGACCTGCTTCGGCAATGCCGAGGAGCAGCAGGCCGGACTCGCCGACAAGGCGCCCTGGCTCCTCGAGAACCGGCTCACGCAAGAGGGTTTCAAGGTCACGCTCGGCCTGCCGTGGACGGTCCACACCCAGGCCGACGGCAACCTGCTGACCGGACAGAACCCGGCGTCGTCGGAGAAGCTGGCCCGCGAGGTCCTGCATCGCGTGAAGAAGGCCGCGGAAGAATCCGCGTAGCGGCCGCTAGGCCGGAAGCAACCCGTCGATCAGCGCGTCGACGATGTCGGCGAGCGACTCGTCGGGCATCAGTGGCCCGGTGAGCCGGTCGAGGACCAGCCCGTCGACGGCGTAGTGGAAGAGCGCGATCTCGTGCGCGGACCCGGGCAGGCCCGCCTGCTCGTTGAACGCCACGTCGCCGGCGAAGCCTGTCCGACGCCACTCCCCGATGATCTCGGCCACCTCGGGGCGGCGGATGCCCTCGAGTCGTAACTCGATGAGGGCGATCGTCACCTCCCGGTTGGCGAGGAGCCGTTCGACGATGTTGCGCAGATACTGTGCGAACAGCGCCCGACTGGGTGGCTGGCCGGCCCGTGCGGCGATGAACTCGTCGCTGGGCGCCAGTCGCTCCCCGATGCGCTCGACGAGCCCCTGGAGCAACGCTGCGCGGTTGCGGAAGTAGTTCGTCGTCGTCCCCTGGGGAACGCCCGCCTCCCGATCCACTGCGCGGTGGGTGAGTCCGCGTGCACCCGCTGTCGCGAGCACCGTCAGTCCCGCATCGGCGAGGGCTCGGCGTCGTTCGTCGTTTCGGGCCATGGACAAGACCATAGCGGGAACCACTACATCTGTTGTACATTCCTATCCACTACACCTGAAGTGGATAGGAGTGAGCATGCGAGAACTCGTGTACTACGTGGCCGTGAGCCTCGACGGGTACATCGCGGGACCGGACGGTGAGTTCGACGCTTTCCTCGTCGAGGGCGATCACATGGCCGGCATCACCGAGCGGTTCGCCGACACGATCCCGACGGACTACGCGGTGGCCCTCGGGATCGATCAGAGCGGCGGCGGCTTCGACACCGTCCTCATGGGCGCCAACACCTACGGCGTCGGGCTGCCGGAGGCACCGAGTCCCTACCGGCATCTCGACCAGTACGTGTTCACCCACCGACCGCCGGAACCGGTCGACGGCGTGACGTTCACCGACCGCGATCCCGTCGAACTCGTGCAGGAGCTGAAGTCCGTGGACGGCAAGGACATCTGGCTCTGCGGCGGCGGGTCCCTGGCGACACAGTTGATCGGCGAGATCGATCGCCTGGTCCTCAAGAGGCAGCCGCTGCTCTTCGGCGACGGCATCCCGCTGTTCTCGCCCGGGACGTACAAACCGGAACGGTTCCAACTCGTCGACAGCCGGAACTACGAGACCGGGGTGTCGTTCATGGAGTACGCCCGCGTCTGACCGCTCACCTTGTCCGTTCGCGCTCACGCGATTCGGGTGATCGCGAACGGAAGGCGTGCGCGAAAGCAAAACGCACCACCGGGGTCCGGTGGTGCGTTGCGGTTCTTGCAGTGGTGGAGCCTAGGAGATTCGAACTCCTGACATCTGCCTTGCAAAGGCAGCGCTCTACCAACTGAGCTAAGGCCCCGTGCCGACCGGAATCGGTCGACGGGATGCGATTTCGGGAGTTCGAAAACTTCCGTCGCAGTGGGCCTAGGAGGACTTGAACCTCCGACCTCTTCGTTATCAGCGAAGCGCTCTAACCGCCTGAGCTATAGGCCCTTGAACCGAGAAGTGAGGTTACCCGACGGATCCCCCACCAACCAAAACGGCTGGTCAGCGGCTCGATTCAGTCGAGATCCGCAAGCGTCACCTCGGCACCGCCGACAAGGTCGGCACAGATGTTGTAGATGTAGCTGCCGACCGTCGCGAGCGCAGTCAGCAGGATGGCGTTGACGGCCCCCAGAAGCGCCGCCACACCGAAAACGGTGCCGGCCCCGATGACGTCCCCGGCCGAGCTCGATTCGTCGGCCACGAGCGTTCCGAAGCTGTTGTTCACCTGATCCCAGATGCCCATGCCGTCGAAGATCAGGTACAGCACGGCGACCGCGATCATCCAGATGAAGAACCCGACGAACGACAGCACCGCGGCGATCTTGAACGTCGCCCACGGATCGATCCGACGCAGTTGCACCGCGGCACGCAGAGCCGAACCTGCCCCGACCTGACGCGGCGCCGACCGCGGCGGAACCTTTGACGGTGCCGCGGCAGGCGGCGCCTCGGAAGGACGCTTCTTGAGGTCGGCCGTGTGGTGGATCCGATCCAGATCGGGCAGATCCTGACCGGGCAGGTTGTCGCGGTCGATGGTGCTCGTCGGCGACTCGACGAAGCCGGGCTCCTCGGTCGCGACGGCCGACCCCGCCCGACGCGGACTGTCGAGCTTGGTGACGGGAGCCTGCTGACCGCTCATGCTGGCCGCAGCCGTGCCGCTGTTGGTCACGACGCCGCGCGGCGGCGGGCCGCCCCTCGACTCGGGCGGCGGACCGCCGGGGTTGCCCTGTGCGTTCGGGCGCGTGTCGTCCTCACCCCCGAACGCCTCGGTCGGCGTGGAACCGGACGATTCCTCGACCGGTCCGCGCTGCCACGGCGGCACCAGCCCACCGGTCGGTGTGCCCGTACCGGGACCGGACGGGTTCCCGGACGGGCGCCCGTTCTGCTCCTGGTTCGGCTCGTTCGGTGTGCTCACAGGCAATCCCTCACTCTGGCGTCACTGCCGATGGACATCGACGCGTCGGGTCACTTTCTACCGCCACCGACTCGTCGGCTGCACGTGATCTCAACCCTAACGCCTACTCCGAGGCGTCGGTCTCCTCCGGCTCGTCGGCGTTGCGGGCGATCGCGATGACGGTGGTGCCCTCGTCGAGGTTCATCAGACGCACACCCTTGGTCTGGCGCCCTGCCTTGCGGACCTGCTTGGCCGCGGTGCGGATGACACCGCCGCCCGAGGTGATCGCGTACAGCTCCGAGTCGTCGTCGACGATGAGCGCGCCGATGAGTTCACCGCGCCGACGATCGTGGGCGATGGTGAGCACGCCCTTGCCGCCGCGACCCTGGACCGGGTAGTCGTCCATGCCGGTGCGCTTGGCGTAGCCACCGGATGTCGCGACGAGCAGGTAGGTGTCATCGCGGACCACGTTGAGCGACAACAGGGTGTCGTCGGCGTTGAATCGCATGCCCTGCACACCCGAGGTCTGCCGGCCCATCGGCCGCAGGGTCTCGTCGTCGGCGTGGAACCGGATGGACTGGCCCTTCTGCGAGACGAGCAGCAGATCATCGTCGGAGGAGCACAGCTGCGCGCCGACCAGTTCGTCCTCGCCGCGCAGGTTGATCGCGGCGATACCGCCGGAGCGGTTGGAGTCGAAGTCCACGAGCTTGGACTTCTTGACCAGGCCGTTGCGGGTGGCGAGCACCAGGTACGGCGCGTCCTCGTAGGTCTTGAGCTGGATGACCTGCGCGATGCGCTCCTCCGGCTGGAAGGCCAGGAGGTTGGCGACGTGCTGGCCGCGCGCGGTGCGGTTGGCCTCGGGCAGTTCGTAGGCCTTCGCCCGGTAGACCCGACCCTTGGTGGTGAAGAACAGGATCCAGTCGTGGGTCGAGCAGACGAAGAAGTGCTTGACGATGTCGTCCTGCTTGAGACCCGCACCCTGAACACCCTTGCCGCCGCGACGCTGGCTGCGGTAGAGGTCGGTCTTGGTCCGCTTGGCGTAGCCGGTCTCGGTGATCGTGACGACGACGTCCTCGCGGGCGATCAGATCCTCGTCGCTGACGTCGCCGTCGGCCGCGATGATCTTGGTACGACGCTCGTCGCCGTACTTCTCGACGACCTCCTTGAGCTCGTCACGCACGATGGCGCGCTGACGCTCCGGCTTGTCCAGGATGTCCTTGTAATCGGCGATCTCAAGCTCGATCTCGGCGAGTTCGTCGACGATCTTCTGGCGTTCCAACGCCGACAGGCGGCGCAGCTGCATCGCCAGGATGGCGTCGGCCTGGATCTCGTCGATGTCGAGCAGCTCGATGAGGCCCGTGCGCGCGGTGTCGGTGTTGGCCGACCGGCGGATCAATGCGATCACTTCGTCAAGTGCGTCAAGGGCTTTCACCAGACCGCGCAGGATGTGCGCGCGTTCCTCGGCCTTGCGCAACCGGTACCGGGTGCGGCGCACGATGACGTCGATCTGATGCGCCACGTAGTAGCGGATCATCTGGTCGAGACGCAGGGTGCGGGGTACGCCATCGACGATGGACAGCATGTTGGCGCCGAAGCTGGTCTGCAGCTGGCTGTGCTTGTACAGGTTGTTCAGCACGACCTTCGCGACGGCGTCGCGACGCAGCGTGACGACGATGCGCATGCCGACGCGGTCCGAGGACTGGTCCTCGATCCGGCTGATGCCCTTGAGCTTTCCTTCGTTGACCTGCTCGGCGATCGACTGGATCAGGTTGTCCGGGTTGACCTGGTAGGGCAACTCGGTGACCACCAGCGTGGTGGTTCCCTTGTTCTCCTCGATGTCGACGACGCTGCGCATACGGATGCTGCCGCGGCCGGTGGTGTAGGCGTCCTTGATCCCCTGGCTGCCGACGATCAGTCCGGCCGTGGGGAAGTCGGGCCCCTTGATGCATTCCATACAGGCGGCGAGAGTGGTCTCGTCGTCTGCATCGTGGTGTTCGAGAGCCCAGAACACCGCGTCGGCAACCTCGTTGAGGTTGTGCGGTGGCATGTTGGTGGCCATACCGACGGCGATACCGCCGGATCCGTTGATCAGCAGGTTCGGGATGCGCGACGGCAGAACCGTCGGCTCCTGGGTCTTGCCGTCGTAGTTCGGCGTGAAATCGACTGTCTCCTCACCGATGTCACGCAGCATCTCCATGGCGAGCGGTGTCAGTCGGGCCTCGGTGTAACGCATGGCGGCCGCGCCGTCGTTGCCGCGGGAACCGAAGTTGCCCTGGCCGTCGATGAGCGGGTACCGCATCGACCACGGCTGCGCGAGACGCACCAGGGCGTCGTAGATCGCGGTGTCACCGTGCGGATGGTAGTTACCCATCGTCTCCGCAACGGGTTTCGCCGACTTGACGTAGCTGCGGTCGGGGCGGAAACCGGCGTCGAAGGATGCATACAGAAGGCGGCGATGCACCGGCTTCAGGCCGTCGCGCACCTCGGGGAGCGCACGGCCCACGATCACGCTCATCGCGTAATCGATGTAGCTCTTCTGCATCTCCTGGCCAAGATCGACAGGTTCGATGCGGTCGCCTTCACCGCCGGCGGGCGGCAGGGTGGTGTCAGTCATTGTGGATTCTTTCTCCGATCACTGCGAATTCCGTCGATCCGTGATCAGACATCAAGGAAGCGAACGTCTTTCGCGTTACGGGCGATGAAGCTTCGACGAGCGGCGACGTCCTCACCCATGAGGATGGAGAACAGTTCGTCGGCCGCCGCGGCGTCGTCGAGCGTCACCTGGCGCAGGACACGCACCGCCGGATCCATGGTGGTCTCCCACAGCTCCTTGGCGTTCATCTCACCGAGACCCTTGTAGCGCTGGATGCCGTCGTCGGTGTTGATCTTCTTGCCGGCCGCGCGACCCGCCTCGAGCAGACCGTCGCGCTCGCGGTCGGAGTAGGCGAACTCCGGAGCGGACTTCTGCCACTTCAGCTTGTACAGCGGCGGCTGCGCCAGGAACACGTGACCGTGCTCGATGAGCGGGCGCATGAAGCGGAACAACAGCGTGAGCAGCAGCGTCGAGATGTGCTGACCGTCCACGTCGGCGTCGGCCATCAGCACGATCTTGTGATACCGCAGCTTGGCGATGTCGAACTCGTCGTGGATGCCGGTGCCGAAGGCGGTGATGATCGACTGGACCTCAGCGTTCTTGAGGACACGGTCGATGCGGGCCTTCTCGACGTTGATGATCTTGCCGCGCAACGGGAGGATCGCCTGGTACATCGAGTCGCGACCGGACTTGGCGCTGCCGCCGGCCGAGTCGCCCTCCACGATGTAGACCTCACACTTGGTGGGGTCGTTGCTGCGGCAGTCGGCGAGCTTGCCGGGGAGACCACCGATATCGGTTGCGGTCTTGCGGCGCACCATCTCTCGCGCACGACGCGCGGCCATGCGCGCCTGTGCGGAGTCGGCGGCCTTCTTGACGATGATCTTGGCCTCGGCGGGATTCGCCTCGAACCAGTGACCGAGATGCTCGTTGCAGGTGCGCTGGACGAAGCCCTTGATCTCGGTGTTGCCGAGCTTGGTCTTCGTCTGGCCCTCGAACTGCGGATCGGAGACCTTGGCCGAGATCACCGCGGCGAGACCCTCGCGGATGTCGTCGCCGGTGAGCTTGCCGTCCTTCTCCTTGATGAGCTTCTTCTCGAGGGCGTACTTGTTGACCGTGCTGGTCAGCGCCGCACGGAAACCTTCTTCGTGCGTGCCGCCCTCGTGGGTGTTGATCGTGTTGGCGAAGGTGTGCACCGACTCCGAGTAGCCCGCGTTCCACTGCATCGCGATCTCGACCTCGTGGCCCTCGCCCTTGGCGCTGAACCCGATGACGGTGTTGTGGATCGACTGCTTGGTGCGATTGAGGTGCTTGATGTAGTCGACGAGCCCGTCCGGGTAGTGATAGGTCCGGGTCTTCGGCTTCGTCGCGGCCGCAGCCTTCTCGGTCTCCGTCTGGACGGCCTCGGCGACTTCGGTCACTGATGCCTCGTCGTCACCGTTGGCATCGCCCGGCGCCTCGACTGCCTGGGGACGCTGATCGGTCAGCGTGATGGTCAGGCCCTTGTTGAGGAAGGCCATCTCCTGCAGACGACGCGCCACGGTCTCGGCATTGAACCGGGTGGTCTCGGTGAAGATCTCCGGGTCCGGCCAGAACCGCACCGTCGTACCGGTCTTGCGCGTCGCGTCACCCTTCTCCAGGGGACCGGGCTTGGCGTAGGTGTAGGTCTGCTCCCAGTGGTAGCCGTCGTTCTCGATCTCGAGCTCGACCTTGGTCGACAGCGCGTTGACGACCGAGATGCCGACGCCGTGCAGACCGCCCGACACCGCGTAGGCGTCGGAGTCGAACTTGCCGCCGGCGTGCAGCTGGGTCATGACGACCTCGACGGTGGGGACGCCGGTCCGGTGCATACCGGTCGGGATGCCACGACCGTCGTCGACGACCTGGACGCCGCCGTCCTCGAGGAGGGTCACGTCGACGCGGCTCGCGAAGCCCGCCATCGCCTCGTCGACCGAGTTGTCGACGACCTCCCAGATCAGGTGGTGCAGGCCGCGTTCACCGGTGGAACCGATGTACATGCCGGGCCGTTTGCGGACGGCTTCCAGACCTTCGAGGATGTTGATCGAGTCGGCGCCGTACTCCGACGGCTTCTTCTTGCTCTTCTTGGGTCCGGTGTCGTTGGTGTCGGCCACGAGGTGCGTCCGCTCCTGTTCTGCTCATCGGCGGATCCCAGGAACCCGGGATCCGTCGTCGATCTACTCGACCAGGGGGCGGGCAGTCGATGCGCACACAGGTATGCCCGGGACTTCCCGGGTTGCCTGAAGGCGGCGTTCGTTCTGCCGTTCGGTGGTCCCCTGTCGGGACAACACCTCACAGTGTACTGCCTGACTTGCCCAGGAACGTGCATCCGGGGCCGCTAACAGGCCCTCAGATCGATTTTTTTGGGATCAGCCCGGTTCGATCGTGGCTTGGGGAGGAAAATCCGCTCACGGGGCGCATCGACTAGTAATGTGCGAACGAGTCTGCTAAGCCCGGCCTAGCCGTACGTGTCCCGCGGGCCCCTCCCCCGCACATGACGTTCGCCCTTACGCCACGACGGCCCCTTGGGTCCGCTGATGCGCAGGGACTTCACCACGCCGTCGCCGACGGCCGCCGCGATCTTCGCCAGGATCTGCGACTGTACGTACCGCAGCTGCGTCGCCCACGCCGTGGACTCGGCCTGGACGTGAAGTACGTTGTCCCGCAACTCGATCGGCTTGGCATGCGCGGCGATGTCGGCACCGACGATGTTGTCCCACATCCCGAACAGGGTGCCTTCGCCGATCTTCTCCTGCCAGCCGCGGTCCTTCGCCAGACCGCCGACGAGGCGCCCGAAGGGCTGCGGATCCCGGGCATCGGGACCCGACCCTGACCATCGCTTCCGTGTCTGCGCACCCCGCGGTGTGCGTCGTACCGGCGACGCGCGACCGCGTCCCACCGACTTCCCGGCCGCGCGCGCCGCGGCGCGCGCCTCCTCGAGAGCCTTGCGGGCACGTTCGTATCCGCCGAGTTCGCCCGGTTCGAGCGGTCGGTTCGACGGTTCTCCCACCGCGTCGCGCTGCGACGGGTGTGCTTCGTCACTCATCGGAGACCCCGCTCACCGGTTCCTCGACATTTCCGGGTCGCGGATCCGATTCGTCTCCGACCACCATGGACCGACGACCGTCCGAGTCCTCGACGACGTCGACGAAGATCCGCCGGCCACCGATCTCGCCCGGGATGTCGTCGGCGACGGCCGCGGTGATCAGCAACTGCTCGGCGCCGGCGGTGAACTCCACCAGTTTCTCCCGACGTTTGGCGTCGAGTTCGGCGAAGACATCGTCGAGCATGATGACCGGTTCGATTCCCTCGGCGCGCGTCAGCTCGACGGATCCGAGTCGCAACGCCAGTGCCAGCGACCACGATTCGCCATGTGACGCAAAGCCTTTCGCGACGTCCGTGCCGAGGACGATGTCGATGTCGTCGCGGTGCGGACCGACCAGGCACATACCGCGCTCGATCTCCTTGTCGCGCAGCTCGCGCAGGCGGGCGCCCAGGATCTCGCTGATCGCCTCAGCCGTCGCCGTCTCGAAGTCGACGCCGCCGGCGGGCCGGTACCGCAGGGTCGCGGGGCGGGAGTGGGGTGCGATCGAGGCGTAGGAGCGGGTGAAATGTGGTTCCAGTTCGCCGAGGACCTGCAGTCGCGCGGCGGTGACCTGACCGCCCAGATCGGCGAGCTGACCATCCCACACATCGAGGGTGCTGATGACCGACTCGGCCTGGTCGCCACCACGTCGCAACGCGGCAGCCGCCGTCTTGAGCAACGCCGACCGCTGGCGCAGCACCCGGTCGTAGTCGGCGCGGGCCGCCACCCATCGGGGACCACGCTGGGCGACGAGTTCATCGATGAAACGTCGGCGATCGCTGGGATCCCCGCGGACGAGCGAGAGATCCTCCGGAGCAAAGAGTACGGTCCGCAGGATCCCGAGAAGGTCACGGGATCGCCGGGCTGGACTGCGGTTGATCGACGCCTTGTTGGCACCTTCGGCATTGATCCGCAGTTCCGCGGTCAGCTCCCGGCCCTCGTTCTCGACCGTGGCGGTGACCAGCGCCGACGCGGATCCGGAATGAACCAGCGGCGCATCGGAACTCACCCGGTGCGACCGCAGCGTCGCCAAATAGAACAGCGCCTCGAGCAGGTTGGTCTTGCCGAAGCCGTTCCGGCCGGTGAAGACGGTCGGGCCGGGCCGCAGATCGAGGTCGACGGCCTGCCACGAGCGGAAATCCCTCAGGTGCAGCTCACGAACGAACACAGTCGGTTGCGGTGATCGGCTGGGTGCGCGGCGCGGGTCAGCCCGGCAGGCGGACCGGCATCAGCAGGTAGCTGAACGCACTCTCGGGGGCGACGAAGGCGCCGGACTCGTCGGCGACCGGATCCTCGCCGCTGGCCGGACGCAGGACCGCCGGACGGCTCGGGGTGGTGAAACCGAAGTCGACGCTGTCGGCGTTGATCGCCGAGAGGCCGTCTTGCAGGTAACCGGGGTTGAACGCGATGGTCAGCGGCTCGCCGTGGAACGACACGGGCAGCTCTTCCTCGGCCTTGCCCGCCTCGTCACCACCGGCGGTGAGGAGCACGGATCCCTCGGTGAACTCCATCCGGACCTGCGCACCGCGCTCGGCGACCAGCGCGACACGACGGATCGCCTCGATCAGCGGGGCGCTGTCGATGGTGGCGACCGCGGTGTGGCTGGCCGGCAGCAACTGGCGGAACTTCGGGAACTCCGCGTCGAGCAGCCGGGTGGTGGTCTTCTTGGTCTCGCCGAGGATGCCCAGGATGCCGTCGGATCCGATGGCCGCACCGCTGCCGAAGGCCAGCGAGACGACGCCGGTGCCTTCCGAGCCCGCGGTCTTGGCGCTCTCCGAGAGTGTCTTGGCCGGGACCAGGACCGCACCCTTGGTGTCGGGGTCAGAAGGCTCCCACTGCAACTCACGCACGGCGAGGCGGAAACGGTCGGTGGCGGCGAGAACCACGGAGTTGCCCTCGATCTCCACGCGCACGCCGGTCAGCATCGGCAGGGTGTCGTCCTTGCCGGCCGCGACGGCGACCTGCGAGATCGCCTCGGCGAACAGCTGCGACGGGATCGTGCCGGTGATGGCCGGGACATCGGGCAGCTGCGGGTAGTCCTCGACCGGCATCGTCGGCAGGGAGAACTTGGCGCTACCGCAGGTGATCGCGACGCGCGCGCCGTCGAGGGTCACGTCGACGGGCTTGTTGGGCAGGGCCTTGGTGATGTCGGCCAGGAGTCGACCGGAGACCAGCACCTGGCCGGGCTCGGCGACCTCGGCACCCAGGTTCTCCTGCGCCGAGACCTCGTAGTCGAATCCCGACACGGTCAGACCGGTCTCGCCGACGTTGAGCACCACACAGCCCAGAACCGGTACCGGCGGACGAGAGGGCAGGCTTCGAGCGACCCAGGCGACGGAATCAGCGAACTCGTCACGTGCGACACGGAACTTCATGCTGGGAGATTGCCCTTCTCTCTCGTGCGGATCGTCGGCATGCCGGAGCCGAAACGACGGCATGGTCGATCACGTCCCACATCCGGGAATCCCACTGTAGAACGCCACCGCCCATGCCGGGATGGTTGGGGCCAAGTCAGTCCATCCGGGAGGCCGGGCCCGCAGGGCCCGCGGATGGGTGTTTGTGCACAGTCCTTCTTACAAAAGATTTCTCTTTAGAGAGGGATCCATCTCAGTAATAGGAACTGTGGAATCTGTGGACAACTGTCACATCGGGCCAGTCGGACGGGGTGCGCGGGTGTGCATGACCGGTGGAGCGTCGTTGAGCGGAATCCCAAGAGTTTGTGGACAAAACTTGTTGTTCGCGCGGCGTCCACCGTCGGTGCACAGGTCTTGCCCTGTTATCCCACGCCGGTCCACAGCCTCCGGAGACAAAAATTGTCATTCGGAGATGGCCGATCCGAGTGTGCGAGAACACAGAAGATCGACGCGTCAGTCTCGACCCGGGGAACAGAGTTGTGGTTCGGGCGGGCCGGATCCGACGGGATACGACGCCACCCTCACTCTTCGTTCAGGGCGCTGCGCCGCCCCTCGCTCTCCGTTGCGGGCGCCGCGACACCTTTCACAGCTGCCTGTTTCGCGCGGCGTGACACGTCGTTGCTCCCAGTCGGTCGGCGCGACGTCTCAATTGCTGCCTGTTTCGGGCGGCGCAGCGCCTTTTACCGCTGCCTGAGGTGCGAGGAGCGCAGCGACGAGCCACGAAGGCCTGGTGAGACGACGCCGCTGACGCTCGCCCCTCCAGGAGCACCCAGATCGACCCCTGACACACGAAACGCGCCTCCCGTGCGGGGCACGAGAGGCGCGTGGAGGTAGAGGAGAAGGACTGTCAGCCCACCGCACGCTGCTTGATGCGGGCGGTCAGCTCCTGGACGTGGTCGTACACCTTGCGGCGCTCGGCCATCTCCTTGCGGATCTTGCGTTCGGCGTACATGACCGTGGTGTGGTCGCGGTCGAATGTCTCGCCGATCTTCGGCAGCGACAGGTCGGTCAGCTCGCGGCACAGGTACATCGAGATCTGACGTGCCTGGGCGATGGACCGGGTTTTACCGGGTCCGCGCAGCTCCTCGACCGAGATGTCGAAATACTCGGCGGTGATCGCGAGGATGCTGGCGGCGCTGACCTCGAGGGTGCCCGAGTTGGGCAGCAGTGCCTGCAGGACGACGTCGGCCAGCGACTTGTCGAGCGCTGCGTCGTTGAGTGAGGCGAACGCCGTAACGCGGATCAGCGCACCCTCGAGCTCGCGGATGTTGCGTTCGATCTTCGACGCGATCAGCTCGAGGACGTCGTCGGGCACCGCGATGTTGTCCATCTGCGCCTTCTTGCGCAGGATGGCGATGCGGGTTTCCAGGTCGGGCGGCTGGACGTCGGTGATCAGACCCCACTCGAACCGCGTGCGGAGTCGATCTTCAAGTGTGGCAAGCTGTTTCGGCGGACGATCGGACGAGATGACGATCTGCTTGCTCGCATTGTGAAGGGTGTTGAAGGTGTGGAAGAACTCTTCCTGGATACCTTCTTTACCCACCAGGAACTGGATGTCGTCGACCAGCAGCACGTCGACATCGCGGTAGCGGCGCTTGAACGCCACCCGCCGGTCGTCACGCAACGAGTTGATGAAGTCGTTGGTGAATTCCTCGGTCGAGACGTACTTGACGCGCATCCCGGGGAACAGCCGTTGGGCGTAGTGTCCGGCCGCATGGAGCAGGTGGGTCTTGCCCAGTCCCGACTCTCCCCAGATGAACAGCGGGTTGTACGCCCGTGCCGGAGCCTCGGACACCGCGACGGCCGACGCGTGCGCGAAGCGGTTCGAGGCACCGATGACGAAAGTGTCAAAGGTGTACTTGGGGTTCAGGTTTGCGCTCGACGGCGACGGCGTGCTCGTCGGCCGCTCGGCGAAATAGGAGGCCCAGTCGCCCGACGGTCGTCCGGTGTCGCCACCGGGCACCGCTCCGGCACCCGGGGCGGCCGGGAATCCGGCACCGATCGCCGCACCCGGGACCGCGGAGTAGTCGACCGGTGCCGAGCCGTTGACCAGGCGTGGTTCGGGCGCGGCCGGCTCCGGCACTGGTTCGTCGTTGCGGGGTGTCTGGATGCGGACGCCGAGGTCCACGGGCTCGTTGAGGTGACGGCTCAGAACGGATCGGATCGTCTCGCGCAGATTGCGCTCGATCTGTTCCTGGACCAGAGCGGTCGGCACGGTGAGGAGGGCGAATCCCTCGGTGAGGGTGAGGGGTCGAACCAGTGACAGCCACGCCTTCTGCTGGCGGGTCAGTGGTTCGTGGTCACGTGCGGCTTCGTCGTCGTTGAGTTCGGCGACGACCTGTTGCCACACCTCACCGAATGTGTCGCGGTCTGAAGTCACGGGGCTGGCCTCCTGACCCGGAAAACTACCAGCGTTGACGCGGGCCGGGGCACCCCACGTCATCGACCGCATCTCTCCACAGAGTTATCCACACCTGTGTACAACGGTGATGACGAACTTGGGACTTTGGTCGGTAACCTCGGATCCCGGCGACACTTCGTTCGTGTCCGGCAGGGGTTCGGGGCCGACGCTCTGACAGAACCTAACAGAGGTGTCGGCGGGCGACAAAGCGATCGGGACAATTGACTCGTTCGAACTGATTGTCGTCATCCGCGTGCTCCAGAGCACACCTGGTGAGAGACTGTTCTGCCGCCCCGACGGCCGCGTTTGATTTGAGCGCGCGCTGTCAGTAGTCTCGACTGGTCATCCAGGTTGCGGATTTGCGCGGCGTTTTGTCATGTTCGCCGAGTTCATCACCGACAAGAGTTCGGCACCGTCCTGGATCAACGACCAACGACAACATGTGGGTCACGTGCGGGTAACCGGCGTTCTCACAGGGAGCACAAGGAGTCACCGTGGCCAAGGGCAAGCGTACTTTCCAGCCGAACAACCGTCGTCGTTCGCGCGTGCACGGCTTCCGTCTGCGTATGCGGACCCGCGCCGGCCGTGCGATCGTCAGCAGCCGTCGTAACAAGGGCCGCGCGAAGCTCACCGCCTGATCGTCGGCTACCCACCGGATCCCCCGGGTCCGGTCAGCTGATCGATGACTGCGTCTTCTCATCGGATCTCTCGTGGATCCGACTTCTCACGCACCCTGAAGTCCGGTGCGGGGGTGAATGCTCGTGACTTCGTCGTACACCTGGCACCGGTCGGCCCACAGTGGCCGGATCCGGCCGGGTTGCGGCGCGACGTCGCCATGACAGGTGGACCCTGGCTCGGCCTCGTCGTGAGCAAGTCGGTGGGCAACGCCGTGGTCCGTCATGCCGTCGCACGACGGCTGCGGGCCGCGTTCGCGGCGACCAGGCATCTCTGTCCGGCCGTCGAGACATACGTGGTGATCCGCGCTCGGCGCGGCGCCGCGGACAGGACCAGCGAAGAACTGGCGGATCAACTCCGGGCAGCCTTCACCAGCCGGCGGGTCGTCGAAATGGCGTCCACCGCAGGCACACCGATCGGGGCGGGTGTCGGTCGATGATCGACGCCGAGCTGGATGACCGTGGATCGGCCCCCTCCCCCACCCCGTCATCGTCGACCCCGGACACTCGGACCGACTCGCCCGCGGACGCGGACGATCAGCTCACCGTCATCACTCGGATGCGCCGCGGAGCCCACCTGATCCCCCGCCGCACGGTCATCTTTCTCATCGAGCTCTACCGCACCTGGGTCTCGCCGCTGCGGCTGCCCACGTGCCGGTTCGAACCGACCTGCTCGGGCTATGCAGTGGAAGCCCTCTCTCGTCACGGCTTTCTGTACGGCTCCCTGCTGGCGACGGTCCGGCTCCTCAAATGCGGTCCGTGGCACAAGCCCGGATACGACCCGGTCCCGGATAGAGGTCCCCGCGAACTGTGGAGCGATCTCTGCGGGCGGATCCGTGAACTCTCCGGCGGGTCGCAGGCGGCCCACGATGACCGGACCCATCAGCCACCATCCCGGCGGAACGATTCCACCTAGAGAACAACAAGTAAGGGGTACCTGACCCGTGCTCGACTTCATCTACTACCCGGTCTCCGGGATCATGTGGGTGTGGCATTGGCTCTTCAGCTACGTCACGCCCAGCAGTCCCGGTGGCGACGGCATCGCCTGGGCACTGTCCGTGGTGTTCCTCGTCTTCACCCTGCGCGCGATTCTCTACAAGCCCTTCGTGAAGCAGATCCGCACCACGAAGAAGATGCAGGAGATCAACCCGCAGCTTCAGGCGATCCGGAAGAAGTACGCCAAGGACCGGGTCAAGATGACCGAGGAGATGCAGAAGCTGCAGAAGGAGCACGGGTTCAACCCGATGCTCGGCTGTCTGCCGATGCTGCTGCAGATCCCGGTGTTCATCGGTCTGTTCCACGTGCTGCGTTCGTTCAACCGCATGGGTACCGGCATGGGACAGCTCGGCATGAGTGCCGCCGAGACCCGGTCGCAGGGCAACTACGTCTTCAGCGCCGACCAGGTGCAGAACTTCCTCGACGCCCGTCTCTTCGGTGTGCCCCTGTCGTCCTACCTCGTCGAGCCGGTCACCGAGTTCCAGGCCTTCGTCGAGCCCGGCGCCCCCATCGATTTCACCCGTGTCCAGATCGGTTATGTCATCGTCCCGATGATGATCATCGCCTCGATCGCGACGCACATGAACTCGCGCGCATCGGTGCAGCGTCAGCCCGAGGCTGCGCTCGAGAACCCGCAGACCCGAATGATGAACAACCTCGCGCTGTACATCTTCCCGATCGGCATCCTGATCACCGGTCCGTTCTTCCCCGTCGCGATCCTCCTCTACTGGATGAGCAACAACATCTGGACCTACGGCCAGCAGCATCTGGTGTTCGGCAAGATCGCCAAGGAAGAGGAAGAGGCCAAGCGCCTCAAGCAGGAGAAGCTGAAGGCGAACGCCCCCAAGCCCGGTGCGCGTCCGGACCGCCAGAAGAAGCGCAACGCATCTGCTGATGCCTCCGGGGACGCGGATACGACGGCTGTGTCGATGACCAAGGCGGGTGCAGCCGACGAAGCGGGTACGACGTCTGACTCCTCCTCCGGCGAAACCACCGACTCCGCGCCGAGCGCGAAGCCGAAGCCGGGACAGAAGCCGACGCGCTCAGGCGCCGGCGCCGGTCCGGGTTCCAAGAAGCAACCCCCCAATCGGGGCGGGAAGTCCACCGCCAAGAGCGGTAAGAAACGCGGCAAGCGATGACCGCACAAGACTTGTTCGAAGCACACAGTTAGGTGAATGAGATGACAGCAGAGACTGCAACTCAAACCGGAACCGGGACCGAGGCACAGGACGACGCCAAGGCCACGACCGAAGCCCAGACCGACACCGCCGAGTCCACCGGAGCGGACGCCGCTGCCGACACCGACGTCACCGATGAGTCCGCCGAGGACTTCGACGACGATCAGGACGATGACGAGGACGATGAGGATCGCCTCGTCGAAGAGGGCGAGATCGCGGGCGACTACCTCGAGCAGCTGCTCGACGTTCTCGACTTCGACGGAGACATCGATCTGGATGTCGACGGTGACCGTGCCGTCGTCAGCATCGACGGGGGCGACGACCTGACGAAGCTCGTCGGCCGTAAGGGTGAGGTTCTCGACGCCCTGCAGGAGCTGACCCGCCTCGCGGTCCAGCAGGCGACCGGCGAGCGCAGTCGGCTGATGCTCGACATCGCCCGGTGGCGTGCCGACCGTCGTGACCGCCTGGCCCGTCTCGGCCGTGAGGTGGCCGAGCGTGTGCTCAAGTCGGGCGAGCGTGAAGCGCTCGATCCGATGACTCCGTTCGAACGCAAAATCGTTCACGATGCGGTCGCCGCCGTCGACGGTGTCGTCAGCGAGAGCGAGGGCGCCGAGCCCAAGCGCCGCGTGGTGGTCCTTCCCGAGTAGGACTCACCCGAACCTGAAGCCCACTCAGGCCCCGACCGACGGTCGGGGCCTGAGTTGTTTTCAGGGCTCCCCTCCCCTGCCGTTCTGGTGCCGACGTCTCGGTGTCCCGGCTCCGCGCGGGAATCACAACGGTGTTGTTTCACGTGAAACCGGACGGGGTCTTAGTGTGTACGCACTCGACTCTGAACGCCTAACTCGTGATGGCTCGAGTAGTGGTCCGCGACGGGGACGGTTGGCAAGTTCGAAGCCCGCCGGCGGACGGGGTGCCGAGACGTCGAACTGACCGTTCCGGGGCTGTAAAGACAGCGAATTTTCAGGACCTGAATTATCGGTGCTGATTCGTCACGTGTCGATTCATTCCGATCCGGTCCCCGATTGCCGGATAGCGCTGCTTATCCCCGCCCCGGGTTTCGCGTGCTGGGCATAACACTCGGGTCCCCTGCTGTCGGAGGGCTATGCCCTGGGCGGCGTCTCGGACGTACCGCCCGTGTTTGTGTGTCCAGCTGCTGACGCCAGTGCAGAATGATCCCCCCGGCCTGAAGCCACCGCAGTCGTCTCACCCAACTCTTGTCCGACGCTGATACCGCAGACGTGGCAATTGTCGGCGTCCACCGACGAACTGTCGATACGGGCCTCGCCGGACGTGCATCACTTCGAGCGAGCCCGGAACTGCTGGTTCACCTGACTTGAAGTCAGTAGCGGACCCTCGCGTCCACGGAACCGGATCCTCGATCACCTTCGATAGTTAACCCCCACGGTTGGAGCTACAGCCGCCAGACTTCGCGCATGGTGTCGGACACCGACACGTTTCGCGACACCTGCGTGCGCACCGCCGCGGTTCCACGTGCCGACTCTGTATCAAGTAGCCCGCGGCCAACTCAGGCGGCCTTGGTTTGACTCTGGACCGCCGGGACGCTCGGCGACAGGGGCGAGCCGGTCGAAGATGTCCGCTTGCGGATGCGCCAACCCTCAAGACCGGTGTCTGCCGTCGCAGCAAAGGTGAAGCTGTCGGTCGGTCCGGACGCGGAGAGGAACGTACGCGACGCTTCCTGAAACCTGGCCCCACTCCCCTCCCCCAGCCGAATGGGTTCACGTCGCCGATAGGAGAAACACCCGGCGTGCTCGGGTGCTCGCTGTCGAAGCATGGGCCGAGTGGCCTCTGATGTCTCGGCGGTCGTCGGAAGCGCGGCGCGGCGGGTACCGGTACGGTCTGTGGCTCGGCCGATCGGAGGGCCTACGCTCACGCAAAGACAGCCGCGATGACCCCGGGACCGGAATGACATAGGTGTCGTTTCACGTGAAACCGGACGCCCTCTATTGCTGTACCTGACGCGGCAGCATCGCCCGGTCCCATATGAAGCCGTCGCACCGGTGCTTCGGCGAACCAGACGTTTGTTACGCAGTCCTCGATTGGAAGTGCCCTACGTCGGACCCGCGCTCACTGGCGGGACCCCTTCGCGATCGCCGACGTGTAGACCGGCTCGCTAGCTCCGGTATGATCCTCAGTCTGAGCGAAGGACCCCGCTACGCTCCCGTCGAGCCGGGTGCTCGCCGCTCAGTCGACCCGTCTGTGCGTTCAGCCGTCAGCCATATCAGGCGAACCCACGATCGTCGCCGGGGCTGTGGCACCTGGCGGTAGTAGAAGGGGGCCGTTGCTGCGCCACCACGATATGCCGGGTGCTACTAAGCAGTGCGTGGTCTGAGCCGGCCAGTAGGGATAGCACCGTGCTGACTGGGCGACCTCGTGGGCGAGAACCTGGCGTCACAGCACCCGCGCGGGAGCGATCCTCGATTTCGCTTTGGTTCACCGCGTTCCGACTAGTGGCCGTATGGGGATCGGCAGTTCCCGCCCATCGATCGGGTCCTCGTGTCGGGGGTCAGATCAGCCACCGCAGACGTCACACGAACCGACCCGCACCCTGCCAGTCTCCGAGGGGAAACCTTCTGGGATCGGTTGGCTTCGGGCGGCGTTCGGGGGAACCGATGGCAAATAACAACGCTGTTGTTTCACGTGAAACGTGGGCCGTGGCGGTGATGTGTACCGACCGTCAGTCCCGCCCGGTTCCACGTGAAACACTGTCATAGGACCAACTAGAAACGGAGGCCAAGTGTCGTCAGACGCTCAACCCGATGACCATCCCGACCTTGACGCATTGCAGACCCCGCCGGCTTCGGCCGACGCGGTCTTCGGCGAACGTAAGGAACTGGCGAAGGGTTACTGGCGAATACTGGCCACCGATGGGATCGACCACGGTCTGATGGGACCCCGCGAGGTGCCACGGTTGTGGGATCGCCACATCCTCAACTGCGCGGTGATCGGGGAACTGATCAAGGAGGACGAGACGGTGTTCGACGTCGGGAGCGGCGCGGGTCTCCCCGGGCTACCGCTCGCGATCGCGCGCCCAGATGTGTCCATCACCCTGATCGAACCGCTGCTCCGGCGCAGCACCTTCCTCGAGCGAGCGGTGGAGACACTCGGTCTCGAGAACGTGCGGGTTGTTCGCGGCCGTGCGGAGGAGAAGGCGGTCCGCGCCGATGTCGGCCTCGCGGACGTGGTCACCTCACGGGCCGTTGCGCCGCTCGAGCGACTTTCCAAGTGGTCCGCTCCCCTGGTTCGCGGGGGCGGTCGGATGATCGCGATCAAGGGATCCTCGGCAGCCGAAGAGATCGAGCGGGATCGCGCGGTGGTCGGGCGGACCGGAATCAGCGACCTCCGCGTCGTCACGTGTGGGGCGGTTCTCGAGACTCCGACGACGGTCGTCGTAGGGACGAAGGCCGAGCGCGCCGCCAAGAAACAGCGACGACGATGAGTACCGACTCGGTCATTCGGGCCGATGCGGCGGATCCCGCCGATGGTGTCACACAGAGGGAGTTCTGAATTGGTATGGAGTCCGCGTAAGGCGCAGAATAGAAAGCGATCTGGCAGCGCGTCTCGGCGCTCTGCCTTCGACGATTCTGCATCTGTTGGAGCCGGGGCGACGCCCGCCGGAGCCGACAACTCGAACGCCTACCAGGTAGGTCAAAGGAGTGCCCGCGTGGTCGATCAAGACCCGAACGTTTCACGTGAAACGCCAGCCGCTGGAGCCCCGCCCGTCGCGGGCGAACCATACGCCGACACCCCGATCGCCATGGCTGCGGAGCGCGCCAGCCAAGTCCTGACCCCGGGGGGTGCCGGCCAACTCCCCCGTCCCCAGCACACCCGGATCATGACCGTTGCGAACCAGAAGGGTGGCGTCGGTAAGACCACCACCGCGGTGAACCTCGCAGCCGGTCTCGCTGTCCGTGGACTGCGCGTACTCGTCGTAGATCTCGACCCCCAGGGCAACGCGAGCACCGCCCTGGGCATCGACCATCGGGCCGAGGACATCGCTTCCGTCTACGAACTGCTCCTCGGCGAGGTGACTCTCAAGGAGGCCATCCAGGAGTCGCCGAGCCAGCAAGGTCTCTTCTGTGTGCCGGCGACACTCGATCTGGCCGGTGCCGAGATCGAGCTCGTGTCCCTGGTGGCGCGTGAGAACAGGCTTCGCAACGCGCTCTCCGACGAGGTGCTGGCCGAGTATCAGATCGACTACGTCTTCATCGACTGCCCACCGTCGCTCGGCCTGCTGACCGTCAACGCAATGGTCGCCGCCCGCGAGGTCCTCATCCCGATCCAGTGCGAGTACTACGCACTCGAGGGTGTGGGGCAGCTCCTGAGAAACATCGAGCTCGTCCAAGCGCACCTCAACCGTGGGCTGCACGTGTCGACGATCGTCCTCACGATGTACGACGGTCGGACCAAGCTGGCCGATCAGGTGGCTGAGGAAGTCCGCCGCCACTTCGGCGACAAGGTACTCGGCACGATCATCCCCCGCAGCGTGAAGGTGTCCGAGGCACCCGGTTATGGGATGACGATCATCGAATACGACCCGGGTTCACGTGGGGCGATGAGTTACCTCGACGCGGCGCGCGAGCTCGCTCTCCGCGGCGCAGCAGAAGACGCTCAGGCATGACGACAAAGATCCGTTTCCGAGTGGAGGTAGAGGCATGAGTCAACGGGACACCGCGCAGCGCCGAGGCGGACTGGGTCGTGGACTGGCCGCACTCATCCCGACCGGTCCCACCGAGGATCAGTCGAACGCTCCTCGACTGGGCAACGCAGCGGCCGACGTTGTCATCGGCAAAGGCCCTTCGCCCGTGGTCGACGGCCGGCCCTCCTCCCCCGTCGATGCCTCGACGGTTGACGTGCTGAGCCGCGAAGAGGCCGGTGCCGTCTACCGGGAGATCCCGCCCAAGCAGATCCAGCCGAACCCCAACCAGCCGCGAACGGTCTTCGACGACGAGCAGATGTCCGAGCTCGTCCACTCGATCCGCGAGTTCGGATTGATGCAACCGATCGTCGTACGGCGCCTGAAGGAGCCGACGGCTGACGGTGTCGCCTACCAGATCGTCATGGGTGAGCGCCGCTGGCGAGCGAGCCAGGAGGTCGGCCTCGAGGCCATTCCGGCCATTGTTCGTGAGACCGCCGACGGCGACATGCTGCGTGACGCACTGCTCGAGAACATCCACCGCGCACAACTGAATCCGTTGGAGGAGGCGGCCGCCTACCAACAGCTTCTCGAAGAGTTCGGTGTCACCCACGAGCAGCTGGCCGCTAAGCTCGGCCGCTCACGTCCGCTCATCAGCAACATGATCCGGTTGCTCAAGCTACCGATCCCGGTGCAGCGTCGGGTGGCGGCGGGTGTCCTGTCCGCCGGTCATGCACGCGCCCTCCTCTCCCTGGAGACCGGGAGCGATGCGCAGGAGGCTCTCGCCGCGCGGATCGTCGCCGAGGGACTGTCTGTTCGCGCGACCGAGGAAGCTGTGACTCTCGCCAACCGCGGCGATGGGCCTGAGGCGAAGCCGGCGGCGCCGAAGCGTAAACCGATGCAGATGCCTGGACTCCAGGACCTCGCCGAGAGACTGTCCGACAGCCTGGACACCAGGGTTACAGTCAGTCTAGGGAAGCGGAAAGGGAAGATCGTCGTGGAATTCGGATCGGTTGACGACCTGGAACGCATCGTTCAGTTCATCGACCCGAACAAGTGAATTTCACCGCGGATTTCTCGGTACCAGCGGATGCGGAAGTAATGTCACAGTGACGATTGACAGACCAGGCACGGACCTGGACTTCGAGATGGGTTGTAACCCAACACTTTTCGTCGATTCACGTCTTCGGCTCGGAGATCGGTGACATGAGCGTGTCGATCGTGCGGTTGGAACTCGGATCTTTCGAGTCGCTCCCCCATCACACCCGCCGATGTGTCTTCTGGGAGGTCGAACCGACCACCAACGGCCAGGCCTACGAGAGCGAGTTCGACAAGGAGGCCTGGATCTCGGGGCTGCTACTCGAGTGGGGTGCGTGCGGACAGGTCGCCATTGACTCGACAACCAATTCCGTCATCGGTACGGCGTTCTACGCACCACCGAACAGGGTGCCCCGTTCGCAGCACTTCCCCACTTCCCCGGTCAGTCACGACGCCGTCCTACTCACCAGCATCCGCACCGAGCCGGGACATGAGGAAGTGGCGACGATCTTGCTCGACGCGGTGCTCGGTGATCTGATCCGCCGCGGCGTCCGCGCAGTGGAGGCTTTCGGTCTCGTTCGAAACGGTGCCGGCGGTGCCGAGTTCGGCGGATCGATCGGCGCTACACCGTCCATGTCCGAGAAGGCGGGTGAGGCCGTCACGGGTGTAGGTCTCCCCGACCTCGACTTCTGGACGGACGAGGCGATCATCGAAGTCGCGCGAGAGATCCTGGAGGACTCACAGGCGGATCTGTGCACCTCGTGCATGATCGACGCGTCGTTCCTCAAGAACTCCGGATTCGACGTCGTCTCTTCGCATCAGCGGTTCCCGCGGTTCCGTCTGGAGCTCGATGAAGGGCTCGGCTGGAAGTTCGAGGTCGAGAGCGCACTGGAAAAGCTCGTGGTGATGGCCGAGATCGATCTCACCGGACGGCAGCGAACAGCTGTCCCGGTGGGATCGGGTGCGGATCGCGTCAGTGCGAAGCGTTCTCCGCGGCCAGAAGGTCCGCGAAAGTGTAAGTGCCCGTAGGACGATCGTCCTGGTCGAGCAGGTACAGCCGCTTCACCGCGACCAGGATGGCGTCGGCGATGACATTACGCCAATCGGAACTACCCAGCACCGCAGCATCATCCGGATTGGTGATGTAACCGACGTCGATGAGGGCAACCGGCATCCTGGTGAGCCGCAGGACATCCCAGGTGCGCTCATGGGTTCGACAATCGGCAAGCGGTGTGCGAGCGGCGATCTCGCGCTGGATGAACCCGGCGAGATTGCGGCCGATCGTCGAGAAAGAGTTCTGGTTGTTGCCGAAGTAGAACGAGGCGACGCCGTTGGCCTGTGCATTGTGGTAATGACCGCAACGCAGCGAGATCATCAGGTCGGCATCCATGAGGTTTGCGACCCGGGCACGTTCGTTGTCTCCCGGTCGGCCGCGACCGTCGTGGGACAGGAAGGTCTGCATCCCGGCAGCGGCCATGCGGCCCTCGAGACGTGCACCCAGATCCCAGAGCAGATCGGATTCGCGTTCGGCGAGCTCCCCGGTCGACAACGGGTGCAGCCCGCCGGAACCCGGATCGATGAGGATCCGCTTGCCCGACAGCTGCGGGCCGGAGCGTCGGACCTGCTCCTCCTGCCGGATCGCGTAGGGCGAACCACCGGTTACACGGGTACCGAGACGTTCGAGAGAGCGGAGAGTTGCCGGTCCGCAGATTCCGTCGGAAGCCAGACCGTATTCACTCTGGTACAGACAGACCGCGTTGTGGGTGTTGAGCCCAAAGATGCCGTCGACAAGAGAGGTGTAGTAGCCGAGGTTCTGGAGGCGGTGCTGCAGAGTTGCGACGTCGTCGCCGACCATGGGCGCCGACAGCTGGTACGAGAGCACACGTGCGCCGAGACGGTAGGAGGCCTCTCTGAGGACCCGGTAGGTCGCGGGGCCGACGATCCCGTCGACGATCAGACCGCGCTGCTGCTGGAACGCCCGAATTGCCCGGTCACAGGCTTCGTCGAAAACAGGGTCACCACGGTCGGGCAACAGACCGAGCCCGACCAGGATGGCGCGGATCTCGGCCACCGCCGAGCCGTGATCCCCAAGTCGGAACAATGGCATGTCGTCACCCCTCGTACGAATCGCGGCAGGGTGACGCCCTGCCGGCGATATCTGGCGGACCGCGTGACTGCGGTACCGGTCAGCATCAGCCTGCATTCTCTCAGCTGAAGTTCACTACACCAAACTGGAACAGCTCCAGTGGCGTCGTTGCCGGTTCGTGTCCCTCATGGTCGGGGACCCGGGCCGACACTACCAACGACGAGAGCCCGCGGGCCGACGACAACGTCGTTCACCCGTCGGACTCTCGTCGCGGATCAGAAGAAACTGCAGGTCAGGCCGACTGGCCGATCACCGAATCGAGTTCGCGGAGCAGAGCCGCCTTGCCCTTGGCCCCGACGATCGTCTTCACCGGCTGACCCTTGTCGAACAGGATCATGGTCGGGATCGACATGATCTGGAAGTCACGCGCGGTGGCCGGGCTCTCATCGACATCCAACTTGGCGATGGTGAGCTTGTCGCCGTTGTCGCGGGCGATCTCCTCGAGCACCGGGGCGACCATGCGGCACGGGCCGCACCAGGTGGCCCAGAAGTCGACCAGGACCGGCTTGTCGGCACCGAGAACGGTGTCCTTGAAGGTGGTGTCGTTGACGACGACCGTGTTTGCACCCATGGTGATGTCCTCCTCAGATGGACTCAAAGAATGAGATTGGGATGGAAAGCTCGGTCAGGCGGGTGCCTGAACAGCTTCGACCTCGGCGACCGACTCGGCGTCGACGGTGTGCGCGGGCGCCTCACCCTGTTCGGCGAGCCAGCGCTCCGCGTCGATGGCCGCCGAGCAGCCGCTGCCGGCTGCGGTGATGGCCTGGCGGTAGGTGTGATCGACCAGGTCGCCACAGGCGAAGACGCCGGGCAGCGAGGTGTAGGTGGTCCGATCCTTCACGAGGACATAGCCCTCGTCGTCGAGGTCGACCTGTCCGCGGACCAGTTCGCTGCGCGGATCGTGACCGATCGCGACGAACATGCCGGTGACATCGAGGTTGCTTACCTCACCGTTGCGGGTGTCCTCGATCTCGAGACCACTCACCGACCCGTCGCCGATGACCGAACGGACGGCGGCGTTGGTCACGAAGCGGATCTTGTCGTTGTTGCGGGCGCGCTCGAGCATGATCTTCGAGGCGCGGAACTCGTCGCGGCGGTGAACCAGCGTGACGGTGCGGGCGAACTTCGTGAGGAAGGTCGCCTCCTCCATCGCCGAGTCGCCGCCGCCGATGACGGCGATGTCCTGGTCCTTGAAGAAGAAGCCGTCGCAGGTCGCGCATGCGGAGACACCGCGACCGAGGAGCTCCTGCTCTCCCTGGACACCGAGGTATCGCGCTGCGGCGCCCATCGCGAGGATGACAGCGCGTGCGCGGAACACCTCACCGCCGACCTCGACCTCCTTGACGTCACCCTCGAGGCGGACCGTGTCGACGTCCTCCATGCGCAGGTCGGCGCCGAATCGGATCGCCTGCTCGCGCATCTCGTCCATCAGGGCCGGGCCCTGGATGCCGGTCTGGAAGCCGGGGAAGTTCTCGACCTCGGTGGTCGTCATCAGCGCGCCACCGAATTGGGTGCCCTCGAAGACGATCGGCGCTAGCTCGGCGCGCGCGGCGTAGATCGCCGCGGTGTACCCGGCAGGACCAGATCCGATGATGATCACGTCGTGGATCTGCTGGGTCTCTGGCTGGCTCATCCGTCCTCCGTGCTGTGGGGTATGCGGAATCCCGGAGTTCTCGTCGGGATCACGGCTGCTTCAACACAAGGGTAAGCGCAGATGTTCCCGGTCAAGTCCGTGCGTCCGGCGTGGTGACGCAGGTCTCGGCCCTGGCACAGGCGATCAGGCGCCGATCGTCCCCCTGGCCAGGAACGCGGGATTGCCGGTGTCGCATTCGAGACCGACGATCAGGGCGTCGAACCGACCGGCGATGCCGGTCGACAGCAGGATGGCGGCGGCGGGGTCACCGTGGAAGGTGATCCGCCCGGAGCCGACGATCACAACCGTCGCGGGGATGAGGTGAGCCGCGGTGCAGCGTCGGAGCGCGGCGACCGATTCGAACGGTGCCCCGTCGGTACGACCGAGGACCGAGAGGGCCGACGCGGAACCCGCCGGGTCCAGGGTCTGGGTCGATCCGGTCTGGGCCTGTATCGGAGATGGGGTGTCGTCGGACGAGGAGGACATCAGTCGAAGCACGCCGATCGAGCCGAGGGCGACCACCGCGATCGCCGCCGCGGCCAGCACCACCGGAAGGATCTTCGACCGACCGGGTCGGTCGCGCCGTGCGGCGAGATCCGCCGGGGAGTCTGCGACGAGACCGGGTCGTGCGGGGCCGGGAGGCGCTGCCGCGCCGGTCGCGGACGATCCCGCCAGTGCTGCCAGTGTGGCCTGGACATCGGCGCGGACATGATCCGGAACCGCATGGGGGGCGGGGGCCGAGGTGCGAAGCTGACTCGTCGTCCGGTCCAGAGCTGCCAGGATCTCCTGCGCGGCAGTGTCATCGGCGATCTGGGCACGAATGTGGGCGGCAGCGCGCTCGGACAGCACTCCGGCGTGAAGATCGGCCAGCGTGTCCGCCGAGTACGGCGGATCGGGCAGATCGCCGGACTCGGTGTCGTCAGGTCCCCGCGGGGTCATGGTGTCAGTCTTCCATTCCGAAGGTCGGGCGTCGGTGTCTCGGTGGTGGCATCTCGCTGGTCGTGGTCCGTTGTCGTCGAATACTTGGACGCACGACGCGCGGTTCCGGTTCCGCTCCGGCCGGATTCATCGCCGAAGACGTTGGCAGGCGTCGACTTACGCGTCATCGGCAGTCCGGAGGTGGCCCAGGACCTGGGCGAGTTTGAGACGTCCGCGTGCGCAACGACTCTTGATGGTCCCTTCGGCGACGCCGAGCAGGGAGGCGGCCTCGGCGATCGAGTAACCCTCGAGATCGACGGCGACGATGGCCTGCCGCTGGCCTTCGGGAAGAGCGTGCAGGGCCCGGCCGATGGAGACGGACAGATCTACCGCGGCGATGTCGTCGGCGGTGTCGGCGATCGACATCACGTCCCATTCGGGCAACGGAACGGTCTTGCGGGAGTTGTTGCGTCGGATCCGGTCGAGGCAGGCGTTGACGACGATCCGGTGCAGCCAGCTGGTCACCTTCGCGTCGGACCGGAAATCCCCGGCGGTCCGGTGGGCGGCGAGTAGCGCGTCCTGTAACCCGTCGGCCGCGTCCTCGGGGCTTTGGCTGGTCCGGATGGCGACCGACCACAGGTAGTCGAGGTGACGATTGACCAGATCGGTGAACGCGCCCGGGTCGCCGGCGACGTGAGCGCGTAACAACTGCTCATCGGTGCGCAGGTCAACTGCGTCGTTCCCCCCGGCCATGCGCTGAGAGTAACGGAGAAGTCACCACCCGACCCGGTGACGACGCGGTTGTCTACAGGAGTGATCCCGCTGTGGACAGTCGGTTTGGAGGGTGTGTTCAAGCCTCCAGCCGGGCTCGGACGGCGGCCATCCGCTGCGCGAGTTCGCGTTCGTCGATCACCCCGCGATCGAGCAGAGTGTGGGCCAGGGCGACGAGCTGATTCTCCGGATAGGGGAGGTCGGCGTAGGTGGTCGCCGCCAACCGGTCCTCTTCGTCCCGGCGCTCCACGACCCCGGGCGCCGCGCACCCGCTGTCGGCGGCCCGGTCGAGCGCATCGCAGAGACCGTCGAGGCTGGTCTTCCACGGCGGGACGAGGTTGGCGACCCCGTACTTGGCGGCCATCCGCGGCCACACCTGGTCACGCTCGACGACCTCGGCGAGCGGCGAGTAGACATCTCCGGTCTCGGGTTGCGTCGACATCGTCAGTCTCCTGCCGGGTGGACGGCGGGTCGGACGGTAGTGACCGCGTTGGTGGTCACCCCGGGCCTGGGGAGAGCGACCCCGATCAGGCAGTCGCGGGTCAGGATCTCGGCCAGCTGCTCCTGGGTCCAGTCCTCCGTCCCGGCCGGGCGTTGCGGCATCACCATGAACCGGTGTTTCTGATTGGAGTCCTGGACACGGACCGACACACCGTCCGGTAGCTGGAGACCGAACTCCGACAACACCTGTCGCGGCCAGCGCACCATGCGACGCCGATAGTTCGGCGTGCGATACCACTCGGGCGAATTACCGAGAATCGGCCGCGGATAACACGAACACAACGCGCACACGATCACGTGATGAACCGACGGGGTGTCCTCGAGGATCGAGAAAGCGGTGAAATCACTGGGCGTTCCGAAGCCGGTGGGCTCGAGCCAGTCGACCCCGACCTCCTTGCTCGCGGTCATCGGTTCGGCGAGGGCGAGTTCTTTGAAGTCCGGTTCGAGCCAGGCGCGGGCGACCAGGGTTGCGGCCGGCGTCGGTCCGATCTGTTCGGCGAACTCGGTGAACCTACGATGTTCCTCCGCGGTGAAAAGTCCCTTCTCTATGCACAATTCACGCAGGGCGATCTCGAGCACCTCGAAATCGGTGACCTCCTCGACCATCGGCGCGACCGTCCGCGCATGGTCGTGATCGTGATCGTGGCCGTGCGTACCGGTGGCGTCGCTCATGGTCTAGTTCTCCTCTCGACCGGCCGGCGCCAGCCACCTCTCCGGGATCTCGGTTCGCAGGGTGTCGTCGGCGGTGCCGGTGTATCCGTGCCACAGGTCACTCATCTGGAATTCGACGACGTAGAACCACTCGGCCTGGGCGTCGGACAGACCCCATGTCTCGTCCTCGGGCGCGGGACTCTCGTAGGCGACGGCCGAGATCCGACCGGTTGCGCCGCGCACGTATTCCGGTGTGCGCGTGTAGAAGACGACCGGAAGCTCCCGCACGACGACGAGATCGTCGACGGCGAACCGGGCCTCACCGGCCTTTCCTGCGTAGATCTGCGGGTCCCCGACCCCTACCGCGTGCCGGTGGTGGGTGTTGCGGGGTACCTCGGAACCGTCACCGACACTGCGGGGTTGCGCTTGGAGTTTCTTGCCCGCCAGTCCCCCGGCGTACCGTTCCTGCACCTCCAGCATGCGCTCGGAGAGCTCGCCGAGCGCGATGTGGTGTTTCTCGACCAGAACTCTCGCGACCGCCAGCAACCACCGGCCGTAGTACGGGAGACCGAGGTACTCCGCGCGGCCGACGTCGACATTGCCGATCCGCCGGCGTTCCTCGGAGAGCCAGATTCCGCGCCAGGCCAGGACTTCACACATGACGTAGGTCATGTGCTCCCACAGCTCGTAGGCTTTTCCCTCGTAGAAGATCGGTGCGTCGGGTTCACCGCCGACGTCGTGCACAGGTTTCAGGTAGGCGGTGATCCGCGCGTGATCGAGGAGATCGGGAGTCGGCGCGTCCGGAAGCTCCGGATACGAAGATTTCAGGCGCGCAACAAGATCCAGCTGTCTGGCACGTTCTTCTGCTGTACTCATCCGTCGCCTCCCGGGAGTAGCGGCCCCGCGGCTTTGAAGCAGAATGTTCCGAAATCTACTCGCGTAGCACGACTTATGGAGGTGTTTTGACGGAGTCGACGGTCGTGTGACGTCAGTTCAGCAGTCGGCCGTGCGCGGCGACGAACAGTTCGACGCACACGTCGAGGACGTCTTCGAGGGGTTCGCGTGGAATGTCGGAGTCCGCTTCCCCGGCGACATACCAGTCGACCATCAACTGGGTGACGGCTCCGACGAGCCCGACCGAGGCGAGCCGCTGACGGGTCGTGGGCGGACGACTTCCCCGTGCCAGCATCAGGATGAGGTCGGCCCATCCGTGTATCGCGCGCATTCGTACGCGCTCGATCTCCGGTGAGACGCCGACGACCTCGACCAGCATGACCCGCGCCCGACGCGCATCGTCGGCCAGTGCCGACATGAAGGCCTGCAGGATTGCGCGCGCCGCATCGGAGATGGCTTCTGCGGGAATGCCTTCCGAAGCATCGATGATCCCGGTCTCGTCGATCGCGGCGTCGAGGAAGCTCCTTGCGGCGGCGATCGTCGAGGTGCGGGCGAAGTCGACGCAGTCGTCGTAGACCGCGACGAGCAGGTCGGCGCGATCGCTGAAGGATTCGTAGAAGTAGCGCTGGGTGAGCCCGGCCTGGTCGCAGACACTCTTGACCGAGGCCTTCGCGTATCCGTCGGTACCGAAAACGTCGAGTCCGGCGCTGATCAGAGCGCTGCGTCGCCGAGCCTGGCGTTCGGTCGGGTCCGCTCCCCCATAGCGCCGGCCGGCGGTTCGGGTGGCGGGGTCTCCCGCGGTGGCGGACGTGGGCACGGAACCTCGCTCCTGTCGTCACGACCCGATTTCGACCGATCGGGTCTTTACAGCGCTGCTTCTGACACGATACCTTGTCAGAATCGAACTGACATGCTGACGTGTCAGATGGTGTCCTAGGGAGTACACGGTGTTGGAGTTCTTGCCGGAACCTATGCGCGAGCCCACGGTTCTCGCGATCCCGTTCTTCTTGTCGATGCTGGCCATCGAGTGGTTCGCCGCGGCCAAGCTCGAACACGAACACGATCACGACGACGAGGGCGGTCCGGCCCCCGGCGCCTACGAGACCCGGGATGCGCGCGCGAGCGTGATGATGGGGGTCGTCTCCATCGGGACCAGCGCCTTCTGGAAACTTCTCGGCCTGCTCGCCTACACCGCCCTGTTCACCTACGTCGCACCGTGGCATCTGCCGATGAACCAGTGGTACTCGTGGGTCATCGCTTTCGTGGCGGTGGACTTCATCTACTACTGGGTGCATCGGGTGTCGCACCGCGTGCGCATCGTCTGGGCGACCCATCAGGCCCATCACTCCAGCGAGTACTTCAACTTCGCTACCGCGCTGCGCCAGAAGTGGAACATCAGCGCCGCGATCGTGATGTGGCTCCCGCTGCCCCTGCTCGGTGTCCCGCCGGCCCTCGTGTTCTTCGCGTACTCGCTGAACCTCATCTACCAGTTCTGGATTCACACCGAGCACATCAACAAGATGTGGGCGCCGTTCGAGTACGTGTTCAACACCCCGTCGCACCACCGTGTGCATCACGGACGCGATCCCGAGTACCTCGACCGCAACTACGGCGGCGTCTTCATCATCTGGGACCGGATGTTCGGATCCTTCACGCCGGAGATCCGCCGCCCGCGCTACGGACTGACCAAACCGGTGGACACCTACAACATCTGGCGACTCGAGACGCACGAGTACGTGGCGATCGCCCGCGATGTGAGGTCGACGTCGAGCTGGCGAGCACGCCTGGGCTACATCTTCGGCCCGCCCGGGTGGACTCCGAAGACGACCGATCCGGCGCCCGAACCGGTGACAGCGGGCACCGAGAGCGAGTCGGTCAGCCCGCCATCGTGACGCGGCCGACCTCGGCCTGGAAGCCGCCCGCCGACGGTGGCAGCGTCTTGATCCACACCATCACGTAGCGGCTGGGTTGCGGAGACGCGATCGGGATCGTCGTGGTGTCCTGATCGACCCGACCCGCGGCCACCGGGGTGGTCCGGGCGAAGGCGGGCCGCGCGTTCGGCGAGGTGCGGATCTCCACGTCGAAACCGGGGGTCGGGGTCTCGATGGTCACCGACTTCACCGCGCGCTCGTCACCGAGGTCGAACATCAGGCCGAGCCCCTGCTTGAGACCGCCGAAGTCGGGGCGGCCCCGGTAGTTGTCGGTCTGCCACGGCGGCGCCGCACCGGTGATCACGTTCCCGACGTTGGCCGAGTTGTCCGGCGGCTGCGACGAGAAGTCGGCCACGGTCACCCCCCGGAGGGCGATGTCCTGTGCCGGCGGGGCCTCGGCAGGTGCCTTGGCCTCGGGTGTCGGTTGGCCCGGCGGGGCCGGCTCGGTGGTGGTCAGGATCGAATCGATGTCACTCGAGCCGTCACCGCTGCCGAAGACGTTGGTGGCTCCGACGATCAGCGCGATGACCACGAAGAGCGCGAGCAGACCGGCGCCGATCAGCAGCGCGAGGTTCTTGCGTCCCGGCTTGTGCTCGGCGCTGCCGACCCGCGGTGCCACCGTGACCGGCGGCGGCGCGTCGGCGTCGGTGATGGCGGGGAGCATGTCGGTGTTGAGGTCGACCACCGTCGCCTGGTCGAGGACATGCTGGACCGTCGCCGCGGTGCGGATGCCCCGGGTTCCGTCGAGGGCACGCGCCGCGACCGCCGAGATCTCGAACGGGATGTCGGGCTTCGCCGCCCGCGGTTCCAGGGGCTGACCGTTCTCCCCCGGTGCCGCCACCGGGATGCCACCGATCGGATCGGTGACGTCGTCGGTGGTGACGAGCCGCGACCCGTTCTCGGGATCGAGGGTCCACCGGTTCAGCAGCAGTGCGTAGAGCACCGCACCGAGGCCGCGCACGTCGGAGGCCTTGTCGTCCGCGGCGAGGGTGCCTGGGAAGGCGAGGACCGCGTTGCCGTCGTGGCTGATGCGGATGCGGTCGGGATGGTCGATCGACAGCGCGCCACCGGACCGGTGGGCGATCTCGGCGGCCGCGGCCAGCGAGCGCACGGCTCGGGCTGCGCCGATCGGGGACGGCTCGGACCGGGCAACGTCGGCGAGCGACGAGCCGGGCACCCACTCGGCGACGACGATGCCGCCGGAGGAACCGCGGACGACGTCGAGCACCCGGGCCACTCCGTCGGAGGTGATCTGTCCCAGACGGAGGGTCCGGGAGAGGACCGCCTGGGGTCCCTGGTCGGTCGCCTTGATGGCCTGTCCGCGCTCGAGCGGCGGCGCGAGCTGGTCGGCGTCGACGAAGGTCAAGGCGACCTCACGGTCGAGGTTGATGTCCTGGGCGCGCCAGAACTGCAGACCGCGGGTGCCGCCATGCTGTTCGAGGAGCCGGTATCGGCCACCGGCGACCGCGGCGCCCGGGATCAGACGTGGGCCGCGTCGACGGGCGGCCTCCGGTGTCGGGGCGGCGGCCGGCGCGTCGGGAGTCTGGCCGTGAGTGGATGTGGAGGGAGCCTGCGCTTCGGCGGAATGGGATTCGCCGGGGCCGGATTCGACGGGCAACCCGGTGGGTGCACTCGTGTCGATCTCGCTGTCACTCACGCGACGGACTCCTTTCCTCCGGTATCTGATGTCGCGCGGAACCGGTGCGCGCTCTGGGATGGGACGTGCTCCCCGGCCGGCGCCGATCGCGCCGCCGGTGTGCACGGAGTAGGACTGCCACGTCGCGGTGCCCCTGTCGAAGCGGCGCAGCACTTGTACCTGACCAGAGTACGGGAGCGATTCGTCCGCAGAGACGCGCGGAAACTGAACTGTGATCGCCGGGGACTGTTCGCGTTCGGGCTCCGCGGGCGGCGCGAGAGCCGGGATGAACCGGCCGAGGAGGCGACGTACCGAGTTGCCGATCGCGACCACGTCCGGCACCTGTGCGGCGGCCAGACCCGCATAGGTCACCGCCAGCACGACGACCGCCGTCAGGATCAGGTACAGCAGCGACCCGACCTTGCCGAGCCAACCGATCATGTGGTCGAGGCCGGACATCTTGGCGACGGCCCAGACGACCGCCGAGACGCTCAGAGAGACCGCGAACGTGACCAGCGTGGTGCGGGCGACGTTCGTCAATCGCGCGCCCCGCAGTCGGCTGCGGAGCAGGTAGTGGCCGACGATGGCGCCGACCAGGTAGCCGAGCCCGTTGGACAGCGCGAGCCACCGCACGACGTTCGACGGGTCGTCGAACAGGACGGGACCCATGTACGACGACGTCACCTTGACCACGGTGATGCCGAGCGCGATGAAGGTCGGGGTCCAGGCGTCCTCCCGGGCGTAGAAGACACGTAGCTGGACGAGCGTCATCGAGTACGGGATGAGCGTGAACGCACCCCAGGCGAGCACCGAACCCAGCTGGGAGGCGTCGGCGGCGTCGAACCGGCCGAAGTTGAACACCGCGATGGCGATGGCCGGCCCGAAGAAGGTCATGAACGACACGACCGGGACCAGGGCGACCATCGTCAGGCGTGTGGCCAGCGACAGGTCGTCGACCACGGCCTTCGTGTCGTCGGCGGCCGCATTGCGCGACAGTCGCGGCATGATCGCGGTCAGGATGGTCACACCGAGCACGCCGTAGGGCAGCTGCAGCAACTGCCAGTGGGTGAAGTAGATGCTGACGCCGGACTCCTCGGCGGAGGCGGCGATCCGGTAGGTCGCGATGAGACCGACCTGCAGCAGCGCCACGTAGGCGACGATCGCCAAGGCCATGTTGCCGAACTGACGCAACCGGGCGTCGATGCCCCATTCGAGCTTGAGATGCACTCCCGCCTTGCGCAGGAACGGCACCAGGACCATGGCCTGCAGCACCACGCCGAGGGTGCACCCGATACCCAGGACGAGCAGCTGCGGATCGCTCATCCGGACCGGGTTGAGCGTGATCTCGCCGGGCACGAGTGCGTACAGCACGAGCGTCGTGATCTGGACGACGTTGTTCAGGACCGGTGCCCAGGCGCCCGGCTTGAACAGACCGCGCAGGTTGAGCACCGCGATGAACAGTGCAGAGAGCCCGTAGAACAGGATCTCGGGCAGCAGCAGATAGGCGAGGTGGGTGGACAGGTCCCGGTTGACCTGCCCGTCACCGAGATTCAGGTAGGTCAGCAGTGGCGCGGCGATGACGGCCAGAACCGTCGCCGAGCCGAGCACCACCACGGTGATCGTGAAGATTCGGTTGAGAAAGCCCTGACCACCGTCTTCGTCCTCGGCTTCGGCCCGGGCGAGCAGCGGGATGACGATGGCCGTCAGCACGGCGCCCAACACGACCTCGGCGATCATGTTCGGCAGCACGTCGGCGGCCTGGAACGCCGATGCGATGCCCGAACCGAGCATCGCCAGGATCAGAACGGTGCGCAGGAAGCCGGTGATCCGACTGAAGAGGGTCGCGATGGCGATCGAGCCACTGGTTCGCAGGATGCTCGAGTCGGAGTCGCGTGCCAGACCGGTCGACGACGAGTCGTCGGCGGTCACCTTCTTCGACGACCCGGTGTTGACGGCGTCCGTCTCGCCGCTGTGTCGTTCGTGGTAACCGGCCGCGTCGAGGCGTCCGGGTCGGGCCGGCGGGGCATCGACGCGGACACCACCGGGGGCGGGGCCCTGAGCATGACGGGCGCCCTGAGGATCGCGGGTGCGGTGGACGGGCGGCGGCGGGACCGGCCGGCCGGGACGGGGTGGCCGCGGCACCGGGCCGGAACCGGGCGGGATCCGGCGAGGTGCGGCGCGATCCGGACGCTGTGGAGGCACCGCACCGGGTGCTCCCGGCCGCGGTTCGCGCGGCACATCGTTCCAGTTCACGTATTGTTTCGCCGTCCTCGTTCAGTGCTCGATCATGGGTCGTGCGGGTGGTCTTCCGGCTCCTCGCCGGGTGGCCGACCCTCGCCTTGCAGGGTACGGCGTCGCTCCTGATAGCCGCTTCCCGCCAGCATCCGCTCGAGTTCGTCGGGTTCGGGCCGGTCGGCGTCGGCGGGGTCGGGCTGACCGCGGAACCGGTGCCACAGCCTGCGCGCGGTCAGCAGCACGAGCGCCACGCCGGCGACGATGGTGATGTAGAACAGCGGCTTGCCGTAGGCGTTGGTGTGCACCTGCAGGGTGATCGGCTGGCCGAGGGGCACACCGGTGACCGTGGCCAGCCGGATGTCGATGGTGACGGCCTCGGAGGTCTCGCCGCGTGTGGGGAGCTGGATCTGCCGGGTTCCGCGGGCGGGGATCTCGATCACCCCGAGATCGCCGATCTCGACGCCCTCGGGTGCGGACGTGGTCAGGCGGGCCCGGACCGGCAGGGCGAGGTCGTTGCGCACCGCGAGCAGTACCGGGCTGCGTTCGGAGGCCAGGGTGTACCGGCCGCCGGGGTCGAGGATCGTGACGGACTGACCGAGGCGGTGCAGGGTCGACGCCACGGCGTCGATGCGCTCCTCCTGCAGCCGACGCAGATGCGTGTAGACGGCGGATCCCGCGACGTCGGGGGACCTGATGGCGCGCAGCTGGTCCTCGCGCAGCGGCGACATGTACCGCTCCGGGGTGGCCGCGACATCGGCCGACCGGACCAGCGCGCCCTCGAACTGCCAACTGTCCTCGACGTTGCGACGGATGGCGGCGGTCGCCTGCGAGGTGAGCACGGATCCGATGCGGCCGACGGGTCCCACCCCCGGTGGGTCGGTCAGGCGGCCGGTGGCACCTGCGGTGTTCAGTTCCTGCACCAGGGACGGCAGGGGTGTCGGGGTCGCGGCACCGGACTCGAGCAGCAGGCGCGCGGTCGCGAAGAGCGCGTCGGAATCCGCGACCGTCGGGGACCAGTAGGTCGGGGGCACGAGGAACGCAGACCGCCCGACCACCGGATTTCGGGGGCCGGAGTCGTCTGCCGAGTCCGGTTGCGGCGCGGCGATCGCCGGGTAGGCCAGCGCGGCGATCGCACTCTGGCGACGGCTGCCGGTCGATTCGTCGGTGAGGTCGACCTGCTGTGACTTCGGGGTGAGGGCCGGGGTGCTCGGGGCGGTGCCGATCGCGGCGAGCGACGCCGTGATGGGTGCGTCGAAGGTCTGGGCGGTGAGGCGGCCGACACGGTAGCGCCCGGTGTCGTCGCGGCGGCCGGTGGGGGCGACCGAGTTCGACGCGAGTGCAACGGAGGTGACGGCGGCTTCGGCCAGGGCGTCGGCACCGGCGTCGTCGATGGCGCCGAGGGCGGGCACTGACAGGCCGCGCACGCTGCGCACGCCCAGGATGGCGTCGATGATGTCGGCGGGCTTGCGGAGGGCGGACTCGGTGAGTCCGGTGTTGCCGATCCTGGCGAGCGACGTCAGGTCGGCCTGCGCGAACGGCAACGCCACCACGCACATCCGGCTCGCAGTCCACCGTAGGTCGTCGAGCCAGCGGCCGGCGATCTCGGATCCGCTGCCTGGCCGGGCGGCCGAGGTCGGGTCGGCCGGGTTCGTCGACACCTCGTAGCCGAGGGACATCGCACGGACGGTCACGAGGAGGTCGGGGTCGACGGCCAGGCACATGCTCTCGGCGAGCTTCTCGGAGCCGGGCATCGTGGCCGGCGCCGGTTCGGCGGGACTCTCCGCCGGGGGTTCGGACGACGGCGGTCCGGACTCCTCGCGCGGTGGCGTGCCGACGACCTTCTGCAACGACTTGAGCAGTTCGTGCAGCCGACCGCCGGTGTCGAGCGACCGTGCCATGTCCTCGTTGATCAGCCGGACGGGTTCGGTGTTGCCGCCGAGTACACCGGGCGCGAGCTGCGGTGGCGCGGCCATCGGCCACAGCATCGTCATCTGGGCCGGGCTGGCCAGATCCGCCGAGACCGAACCGTCGGGGCCGAGCCCGGGCACCGACGGCGAACCCGTCTCGTCGGTCGGATCGACGTAGTTGCGCGCACGGTTCTCGTCCGGCGGCAGCGACAGCACCGGGAGGAGCATGCGCGAGCCGGCGACCTGGGCCGGGTTGCCGTAGTCGGGGGTGCCGTTGACGTTGACCTGCATCGGATAGACGCCGGTCTCGGAGATCCCGAGGCCCTGACCGTCGGGTCCGGAGCCGGCGGACAGTGCCATCGACATCCGGAAGCCGACACTCTCCCCCGGCGCGAGGGACTCACTGAGCGTCTCGAACGGGCCGGCGACGGCGATCGCGGGATCGTCGTCGGCAAGCTGGGTGCGCAACCCCGAGGCCGACGAGACGGGATCACCACGTTCGAGACGGATGGACAGGTTGCTGATCGAGCGGTCGCCGATGTTGTCGACGCGACCGCTCACCGTCACCAGCGGCCTGCTGGTGGTGGTCACGATCGACGGGGTCATCGAGTCGATGACGATGCGTGCGAACCGCGGCGACGACTGCTGGGTGGGATCCGCCCCGGTGGCACTCGTCTCGGGCACGGCGGAGGCCGGTGCGGCGACACCCGGCAGCAACAGCAGTGCGACGACGCCGAGCACCGCCGCCAATGCGGTCACGACCTGCACCCGCCGCGGATCGATGATCCCGCCGCGACGATCATGACGTCGCTCGGATCGGCGGAGAGAAGGACGAGGGATCGGACCGGACCGGTCGGGCAACAGGCGCGCCTCAGCCATCGCCGGCCGCGGGCCGTCGGGGACGGCGTCGTCGCCGGCGCGGACGAGCCGGGGGCAGGGGCTCGTTGCGGCGCTGATTGCGCGCTGCGGCGGCTTTCTCATAGGCGTTGGGTTCGGTGCGAATGCTGTCGGCCTCGGACTGGGCGAGTCGGGTCGGGTCGGCGGCGAGATCGGCGATCACACCACGGGCCATCCGGGCGAGTCGTCGCTCGTCAGAGTACGTGAGGCGACGCGGCAACTCGTGCAACGGCACCCAGGCCACCTCGCTGACTTCGTAGTCGGCATCGGACAATTCACCGCCGACACAACGCAGAAGGTAGTGGTGCACGGTCTTGTGGATGCGGCGACCCTCGCTCACGAACCAGTAGTCGATCTTGCCCAGCGGTGCGACGACCGTGCCCAGGATCCCGGTCTCCTCCTCGACCTCGCGGATCGCGGTCTGCTCGGCGGTCTCACCGGTCTCGATGTGACCCTTGGGCAGCGACCACATCATCCGGCCGCGGCGATCCACCCGGCCGATCAGTGCGGCGGACAGTTCGTCGATGGGCAGACCGAGGTCGGAGATGACGAGTCCACCGGCGGAGGTCTCCCGCACGGTCCGGAGCTTGTCGGTGGCGGTGCGGTCGCTGGACCGGTCGGCGGTGCGGTCCGGCCGTGCGGAGCGGCGTCGGCCCTTGCCGGCCTTGCCCGTCGCCTGGGACAGGCCCTTGGTGGTGATGGTCGCCGTGACCGTGGCCATGTCGGAGGGCTTCGGCGGCGTCACCTTCGGACGGGCACGGTCGGGGTCGACGGGGAGCTTCTCCACCGGCTCGGCCTCGACGGGGTCGGGGCAGGCGGGATCGGCGGTACGGGCGCGGACGAGATCGTTCGGCGTGGGCCGCCCGGTCGACGGCGCCGGTGACGTGGCGGGGTTGTGCTGCTTGTGGGTGCCCGGTTTGTGGCCGTTCTGTTTGGGCCCGTTCTGCTTGGAACCGGACTGCTTGTGGCCGGCTGCGGCGTGACCGCCGCTGTTGTGCGAGGTGGTTCCGCGACCCTCGCCCTTGCGACCACCTCGACGCCGGCGGCCGCGTCGTGTGCGACGCCCCTGACCGGCTGGGTTCTGACCTGCTTGTCCGCCGCCGTCCCCATGCGAACCCGACGAGACGTCGCTGACGTCTGAAGGGTTGGTCGAGGAATCGGTGGACACTCCACGATGCTAGCGGCTGGTCACCTGCAGTTTGCCCGGACGCCTCGTAGTGCGCGGAGGATGTCGACACCGGCAACGGGATGCGCGGACAGGGTGTACGACGGATATCGACAGGTGGCCGCGACTGGGCCCGTGGTCCGGGCTCCTCCACGGCGTCGAAGCCGCGGGCGACGACGGTAGGGTGGCAAGCCGTGAATGACTCTTCTCCGTCGGATGTACGGCCGACGGTGTCGGATCCGGACCGCAAGACGCGCCTGCTGGCTGCCGCGGCGATAGCGCTCCGGGAGCTCGACGACGTCCTGGCTCCCCTCGGGGAGCTGTTCGCGTCGGCCGGTCATGAGTTGTATCTGGTCGGCGGCTCGGTGCGCGATGCGGTTCTGGGCCGGCTGGGCAACGACTTGGACTTCACCACCGATGCCCGTCCCGAAGAGGTGTCCCGCCTGCTCAAGGGATGGGCCGACGCCTTCTGGGATGTCGGCATCGAGTTCGGCACGGTCGGCATCCGCAAGGGTGAGCACCAGATCGAGATCACCACCTTCCGAGCCGACAGCTACGACCAGGTCAGCCGGAATCCCGAGGTCACCTTTGGCGAGACCCTCGACGACGACCTGATCCGCCGCGACTTCACCGTCAACGCGATGGCCGTACGCATCGGTGCGAAGGGTGCCGAGGACTTCTGCGATCCGCTCGACGGTATGTCCGCGTTGCTGGCGGGGGTCATCGACACCCCGGCGACCCCGGAGCAGTCCTTCGGCGACGATCCGCTGCGCATGCTGCGGGCCGTCCGCTTCATCTCCCAGCTCGGATTCCGGCTCGCGCCGCGCGTGTGGCAGGCGATCACCGAGATGAACGGCGAGATCGACCGCATCACCGCCGAACGTGTCCGCGCGGAGCTGGACAAGCTCATCTGCGGGGAGTTCCCCCTGGACGCGATCGACGCGATGGTCGAGACCGGTCTGGCCGAGCGGGTGATGCCCGAGATCCCCGGGATGAAGCTCACCATCGACGAGCACCACCAGCACAAGGACGTCTACCAGCATTCGCTGACCGTGCTGAAGCAGGCGATCGACCTCGAGGAGGGCGACCCCGACCTCGTGCTGCGCTGGGCGGCACTGCTGCACGACATCGGCAAGCCCGCGACCCGACGCCACGAACCCGGCGGCGGGGTCAGCTTCCACCACCACGAGGTGGTCGGCGCCAAGATGGTGCGCAAGCGGATGCGGGCGCTGAAGTACCCGAAGGCCGTTGTGTCCGACGTCGCGGACCTGGTGTTCCTGCATCTGCGGTTCCATGGGTACGGCGACGGCGCCTGGACCGATTCGGCCGTGCGGCGCTATGTCAACGACGCCGGTCCGCTGCTCGACCGGTTGAACAAGCTGGTGCGGGCCGACTGCACGACGCGCAACAAGCGACGAGCCCGCCGGTTGCAGCAGAACTACGACAACCTCGAGCAGCGGATCGCGGCGCTCAAGGAAGCCGAGGACCTGGAGAAGGTCCGACCCGACCTCGACGGCAACGCAATCATGGAGATGCTCGGTGTGCCGCCCGGGCCGATCGTCGGCCAGGCCTGGCGGTACCTGAAGGAACTGCGGCTGGACCGCGGTCCGCTCAGCCACGAGGAGGCCGAACAGGCACTCCGGGAGTGGTGGGCAGCGCGCGGGGAGAAGTAGGCGCGAGGACCGGTCAGCTCGGCGTCGGAGGGGTGAACACCTCGATGGCATGCGGGACGGCTTCGAACACCGCGGGCAGTTCACCGACGAGATCGCCGTCGACGGACACCAGCGCCGGCGGATCGCAGTAGAGCTCGACCTCGGCGCCGCGCATCGTCTGCACCAGCGGATGGTCGATGTGCGTTCCGGTGAACACCTTCGGGAAGACGCGGGCGAGCGTCGGCCGGGCGAACCGCGGCGGATTCTTCGCGAGGGTGACGTCGAGCTGTCCGTCGGACACCGATGCCTTCGGGGTGATCCTCATGCCGCCGCCGTACGAGGTGGTGTTCCCGATGGCAGCGAAGATGAGGTCGGCCTCGGCGGTCTCGTCGTCGACGCGCACCTGGTAGTGCCGCGAACGCAAGGCGATGAGCTCGAACAGTGCGGCGATCGTGTAGCGCGCCTGTCCCCTGGGCCAGCGCATGTCGATGGCGCGGGCGGTCACCGCGGCGTCGAAGCCGGTGGCGGCGACCGTCCCGAACAGAGCGGTCCGGCCGTCGGGGAAGCTGACGCGGCCCAGGTCGACGGGCCGTCGGTGGCCGTCGAGGATCACCTGGACGGCGTCGGCGGTCTCGAGCGGGATGTGCAGGTTGCGGGCGAAGTCGTTGCCGCTGCCGGCGGGGATGACGGCGAGGGGCTTGCCCGAACCGATGCTGGCCTCGACCGCGAGCCGGATGGTGCCGTCGCCGCCTGCGATGGCCAGCACGTCGGTGTCGCCGCGGGCGGCCTTGCCGGCCAGGTCCGCGGCATCGGCCATGTCCTCGCCGACGATGATCTCGACCCCGACGTTCTGTGCCTTCAGGAGGTCGGCGGCGTCCTGTGCCACGTGTAGACCGGCTCCGTGACGTGCGTACGGACTGGCAACGATGGTGACGTGTCGGATGGTCATCTGGTCGGCCCCCCGCCGATTGTGTGATCCGTTACAGTGTTACACATCATGTCAATCCGTAACGAGGAGATCGGGGATCTCGTTCTGGACGCGGCGCGGGTCTGCCTGCTGCGTAGCGGCGGCCGCAAGGTGACCGTCTCCGAGGTCGCCCGCCAGGCCGGGGTGAGTCGACCCACCGTCTATCGACGCTGGCCCGACATCGCCGAGATCATCCGGGACCTGCTCACCCGCGAGGTTCTCACCATCGTCGACCACGTGCTCGGTGAGCGCGGCGAGCCGCAGGACCTCGACGCACTGGCCGACCAGGTGGTGACGGTGGTCGGGGCTTTGCGCGACAGCGACCTGATCTCCTCGCTGTGGCGCGAGCAGCGGGACTTCATGGCGCCCTACGTCTTCGAACGCCTCGGCACCAGTCAGCAGGGTGTGCTCGCGCTGCTGGCGGACATGCTGGCCCAGGGACAGGGGCGCAGGCAGGTGCGGACCGGTGACGCCAAGCGGATGGCGTCGATGGTCCTGCTGATCGCGCAGAGTTTCCTGCAGTCGGGGGCGTTGGTGTCGGACATCCTCGCCGAGGGCTGGAGAACCGAACTCCACGACGTCATCGTCGGCTACCTGCGACCGACGCCATGAAGGGGTCCATCTGATGGCCACATTGTCCGTTCGGACCCGCAGTCGCGCGCTCGAGTCGATGGCGTCGAGTGCCGCGCCTCTCGATCTGCTGGTGGTCGGCGGTGGGATCACCGGCGTCGGAGTCGCTCTCGATGCCGCCACCCGTGGCCTGCGCGTCGCTCTCGTCGAGCAGGGCGACCTGGCCACCGGTACCTCCCGGTGGAGCAGCAAGCTCGTCCACGGTGGCCTCCGGTACCTCGCCAAGGGCGACCTCCGGATCGCCCGGGAGAGCGCCGTCGAACGCCATCACCTGATGACATCCATTGCACCGCACCTGATATCACCGCTCCGGCAGATCCTCCCCGACCGCGGCGAACGGCAGAGCTCGGTGCTGCGCGTCGGGATGCGTGCGGCGGATCTGTTGCGCCGCAACGCCGGAACGCCGAGCGCGTTGTTGCCTCCGCCGTCGCGGTTGTCGGTCATGGAGACCCTGGGCCGCTGCCCGACGCTGTCACCGGTCGGACTCCGCGGCGGGATCTCGACCACCGACGGGCAGCTGATCGACGACGCGCGGCTCGTCGTCGCCGTGGCGCGCACCGCAGCCGCCTACGGCGCATTGATCTGTACGTACACCCGCGCCGACCGGGTCGACGGTCGCGGCGCCACGCTCACCGATGTGTTCACGGGCGAGAGCTTCGACGTCGGCGCGCGGATGGTCGTGAACGCCACCGGTGTCTGGTCCGGCTCGGTCGACGACTCGATCGCCGTCCAGCCCAGCCGCGGAACACACCTCGTCGTCGATGCGGCGACCCTGGGCAACCCGACCGCCGCGTTGACCGTTCCGGTCGGAAAGTCGTTGTCCCGGTTCGTCTTCGCGTTGCCCGCACAGTTGGGTCGGGTCTACATCGGGATCACCGACGTCGCGGCGCCCGGAGCGATCCCCGATGTCCCCACCCCCGACGACTCCGAGATCGACTTCCTGCTCGACGCGATCAACCCCGCGCTGACCCGGTCCCTCGACCGCTCCGACATCATCGGCGTCTACGCCGGTCTGCGGCCGCTCGTCGATGAGCGCGGCACCGCCGGTGCCGAGTCCGACGGCCTCGCCGATGTCTCGCGCCGGCACCACATCCGGGTTCGCGGTGATGGACTGGTGACCGTGCTCGGCGGCAAGCTCACGACCTATCGGCGAATGGCCGAGGACGCGGTCGACGCCGCGCTGGCCACCACCGATCTGACCGCGGGTGAATGCGTCACCACCACGACCGCGCTGGTCGGAGCCTTGCGCGACCAACGTGAACAGGGTCTCCCGGCGTCACTGGTGGCGCGTTTCGGCGGGGAGGCCCCGACGGTTGTCGAGACGGCCACGGTGGACCGGCCACTGGATCCGATCGCCCCCGGCATCGACGTCACCCGCGCCGAGATCGAGTTCGCGGTCACCCACGAAGGCGCGGTCGACGTCGACGACGTCCTACATCGGCGGACACGCATCGGCCTGGTCCAGCGGGACGCCGATCTGGCCCGACCGGAGATCGAGAAGATCGTGACGCAGGTGCTTCCCACTGCCGGTTGAGTGGGCGACGGGGCCTCTTACCGCCGGTTGAGTGGGCGACGGGCCCCTTACCGACGGTTGAGTAGGCGAGGAGCGCAGCGACGAGCCGTATCGAAACCCCCCACCGCCGGTTGAGTAGGCGAGGAGCGCAGCGACGAGCCGTATCGAAACCCCCCACCGCCGGTTGAGTAGGCGAGGAGCGAAGCGACGAGCCGTATCGAAACCCCCCACCGCCGGTTGAGCAGGCGAGGAGCGCAGCGACGAGCCGTATCGAAACCCTCAGTAACCCATGGTGCGCAATGCATCTGCGAGACGGTCGAGGTCTTCGCGCTGCACGTCGAGATGCGGGCTGAGGCGTAGGACCGGGGTCTCGGTCGCCAGGGGTGCGCGCCAGGTGTCGGCCGCGGTGACCAGGAGGCCGAGGGAGAGCAGCTTCTCCCGCGCGGCGGTGACGTCCTCGAACTGCCACCCGGGCGGCGGCGCGAGGGTGACGATCGCCGACGGCTCGTCGAGCGGTTCGACGACCTCCCAGCTCGCGATGCCGTGCAGCCGCTCGCGGGTGACCCTGCCGATCGTTGCCAGTTCGCGGAAGACCCGCTGCTGCCCGATGTCGAGCAGCTCGCGAACTGCGATGCCGAGGCCGAGTCGGCCGGCGATGAACGCGTCGGATCCGTCGATCTCGACCGGTCGCAGGGAGTCTCGGCGTACCGCGACGAACCCCACACCGCGCGGGCCGGTCAGCCATTTGCGGCTGGTGCCGTAGACGACGTCGGCGCCGGTCACGGTGGGTACATGTCCGACCGACTGGGCCATGTCGACGACCACCGGCACGCCGACGCGGTGGGCGAGTTCGACGATCCGCGCGACCGGCTGAACCGCACCCGACATCGACCCGATGTGGCAGATGTGGATGAAGTCGGGCTGCTCGAACTGCAGCATGTTCTCGAGTGCATCGGTGTCGACGTGGCCGTAGACGTCGGCGTCGGGCATCGTGCGGACGGCGTAACCGCGACGTTCGAACTCCTCGAGGTTGGGGCCGAACTCGTTCTTCGCCACCCACACCGTCGAGGTGACGGGGAGACTCCAGTTGGTGAGCAGGGCACGCAGGGCCGCGCGGGCGCTCTCGCGGAAGATGATCTCGTCCGGGGTGTGCCCGATCAGGGCGGCCAGATTGCGTGTGTCGCGGGCGATTTCCTCGGCACGGTCGTCGGCGGCCACATAGGAGCCGCGTTCGGTCTCACGCCACAGATGGGCGGTCATCGCACCGATCACGCCGTACGACGACCGTCCGGCGGATGCGGAGTCGAGATGCGCGAGGGCGGGTTTCAGCCGCGCTGCATGCCATTGCTCGCCGAGGTCGCTGACGTACATAGGGCCTCAACCTACCGGGTACGGACGGTCCCGGTCACACGCCGGGGGCGATGTGGCATGGGATCGATGGAACCGCCCGGGGTGGTCCATGCGTCCAAGAACGCATGGACCCGGTGATCGAGTATTTCTTCGGGCCCGGCGATGGTTCGACGACCCGCTGGTCCTCCCCTGCCGACGCCGTTCTCGGCGATTCCGGGCCCGACGCGGTCAGCCTCGACTTCGACGGTGACGGCCGTCGGGACGACGCGATGTGGGACACCGACGCCGATGGCATCGCCGACGTGGCGGCGCTCGACACCGACGACGACGGCGAGCCGGATGCCTTCTATCGCGACTCCGGTGCCGGTTTGTGGGACCGGGCCGTCGACCCCACCGCCGGTGTCGAACCCACCGCGTCCGACGCCCGTTCCCCCGCGCCCGGCGACGGGTCGGGCGAGAGAGCCCTGAACCTCGATCTCGACGGGGACGGGGTCACCGACATCGAGCTGGTGGGTGCGGAGAAGGGAGGTCGGATCACGGTCGAGTGTCTGTATGTCGACGCCGACGGGGACGGAGTGTCGGACACGGTGCTCGTGGACCTGAACGGGGACGGGGTGGCCGACGCGGCCTACGAGAAGCGCGATCCGCGGTTCACGCGGCGGGGTCGGTGACCGCCTGCTGTCCGGCGGCGGGTTCGCCGGTCACCTCGGCGCGGTTGTACAAGGCGCGGACCGTCACCATGCCGACCAGGTAAATGACCACACCGAGGACGACGAGCACGGTGGCATGACCGTCGACGGGGATAGCCAGCGCCGCCACGGTGACCGCGCCGACGTAGGCGATGTTGAAGACCGCGTCCTGCACGGAGAAGACCTGACCGCGTACCGCGTCGCCGACGTCGACCTGCATTGCGACGTCGCCGCACAGCTTGGCGACCTGACCGATCAGGCCGAGCACGAAGGCCGACCCGCAGATCACCGCGAAGTGGAACCCCAGGACGGTCACCTCGGCGACGGCTCCGACGCCCAGCGCGCACATCAGGGTCACGTACCGCCCGACGCGTGCCACCGCGAGCGGGGTGACCACTGCGGCGAGGAGGGCGCCGGCTCCGGTGAAGCCGACGACGAGGCTGACGCGATCGAGCCCGTCGCCCGGTCCCATCTGCCGGGTCAGCACGAGGATCATGAGGGTGTTCATGCCGAACACCAGGCGGTGGGCGCCGATGGCCGACAATGCGGCCGCCACCGTCTTGTGGGTCGCGACCGCCCGGGCGCCGTGCCACAGGCCGACCGAGACGGCATGGAACGCCGACTTCCCCGGATCGTCGGGTTCGTCGGGGCCCAGTTGCAGCGGCCGGAATCCGTGTGCGAGACCGCCGGACACGACGGCCAGCACGATGCCGGCCAGCATGGTGAGGGCACTGCCCGAGTTGTCGTCGCCGAAGATGGCTCGCAGGCCCAGCGTGATACCGAGGCCGACGCTGAGCATCGCGCCGCCGAGCGTCGTGAACAACGCGTTGATGGCCACGATCACCTCGCGTTTGGCCACGTGCGGGAGCCCGGCGGACAGACCTGCGGCCACGAACCGACTCGCGCCCGTGGCGGCGAGCGCCGAGATCAGCACCACGAGGTCGGGTGCACCGGATGCGACCGCGATCGCGACGAGTCCGATGATGGCGCCGCGCAACAGGTTCGCGTAGAGCAGCACATTGCGTCGGTCCCAGTGATCGAGCAACGCCCCGGCGAACGGGCCGATGAGCGAATAGGGCAGCAGCAGCACCGCGAGACCGCCCGCGACGGCCAGTGGATCCGCGTGGCGTTCGGGGTTGAAGAGGATGCTCCCGACGAGTGCCGCCTGGAAGATCCCGTCCGTGACCTGACTCGAGAGACGGACGAACAGCAACCGTCCCAGACCCGGTGAGTGACGGAGCGAATCGAGGAACACCGACCACCCGCGGCGGTGGCTCACCTCGGTGCTGTTCACCCGTTCAAGCGTACTCACCGACGGGGTGAGCTCCCTCGGCTGTGCCGACCCCGGGACTCGACGGGCGTGCGATGATGGCTGAGTGGCCGGCGGTGACGACGCAGACGATCCCACACCGGAATTCCGCCCCGGGGATCCCTCGGCGGGCAGCGGTGACAGTGGCCGCATGCCCGGTGTCCCGTGGGATGCCGATCCCACCCACCGTGTCCGTCCCGGCACCGCCCTGATCGCGTCGACCGATCTCATCGAACCGACCTTCGCGCGCACGGTCATCTACGTCATCGAACACAACGAGGCCGGCAGTCTCGGCGTCATCCTCAACCGCATGAGCCAGACCGCGGTGCACAACCTGCTGCCGCAGTGGACCGACATCGCGGCCTCGCCTCGCGCCCTCTACGTCGGCGGTCCGGTCAAGCAGGACGCCGCCCTGTGCCTCGGCGTGATGAAGCACGGCTTCGACGTCGACGACCATCCCGCCCTCCGACCCGTCGACGGTCGGGTTGTCCTCGTCGATCTCGACGCCGACCCCGAGTCGCTGTCCGAGGTGCTCGAAGGAGTGCGCATCTTCGCCGGTTACAGCGGATGGGGAATCGGTCAGCTCGACGACGAACTCGAGCAGGACAGCTGGATGCTCGCCTCGGCGCTCCCCCGGGACCTGCTCGCCCCGCCCGGCGTCGACGTCTGGTTCGACATCCTCCGCCGGCAGCCGTGGCCGATGCCGCTTCTCGCGACGCACCCGATCGATCTCAGCCTCAACTGAGCTGTACCCCTGCTCCCTGAGGTGCGAGGAGCGCACGGCGGTCCCCGCCTGCTGCCTGAGGTGCGAGGAGCGCACGGCGGTCCCCGCCTGCTGCCTGAGGTGCGAGGAGCGCACGGCGGTCCCCGCCTGCTGCCTGAGGTGCGAGGAGCGCCAGCGACGAGCCACGAAGGCCCCGTGACCCGAGCTCCTCGACCCCGCCCGAAGCAATTGAGAACCACCACGGGTGACCTACCTCACCCCCGATGCTAAGTTGTGATCGCTTGATCAGGTATCGCCGCGACGACGCTCAGCCGTCAGCGCGGCGAATCACACGCGGGGGTGTGTATGGGCGGGTCGTCGAAGAGTGTTCGTCTGCTGGCGGGGGTGATCGCACTCGTCGCGGTGCTGGTCGCGCCGACCGTCGTCGCGGGCGCCGCACCGAGCGGACCGACGGGAGGGTCGGCGGCAGCGCGGTGGGCCGCGAGCCACGACGGCCCGCAACCCTATGCCGGTGTGAACGTCAGCTGGGACGTGCCGATCCGGATGAGCGACGGCACCGTCCTGCGGGCGAACGTCTACCGGCCCGCCGACGCCCGCGAACGCCCGACGTCGACGAAGACGCCGGTCATCGTCAACATGACCCCGTACACCAAGCTGGTCAGCTCGATCGGTTCCGCGGTCACCCAGCATCCGGTGCTCGAACCGTTCCTTCTGCAACTCGCCCGGTCGATCAATCTGTCGGGCACCCCGATCGACGGGATCAACGACATCGCCCACACCATCCGTGACGGCGGCGCGAAGACCTTCCTCGTCGACTTCGACCTCGTCCGCAGCGGTTACACGCAGGTCGTCGTCGACGTGCGCGGCACCGGTTTCTCCCAGGGCAAGTGGGATGTCTTCCAGGACCGCGAGCAGCGTGACACCGTCGAGGTCATCGACTGGGCGTCGAAGCAGCGGTGGTCCAACGGCAAGGTCGGCATGTCGGGTGTCTCCTACTCGGCGATCAACCAGATCCAGGCCGCCAACAAGAACCCGAAGGCGCTCAAGGCGATCTTCCCGGTCGAACCGGGCGGTGATCTCATCCGCGACATCGTCGCGCCCGGTGGCGCACTCGGCGTCGGCTTCCTCCCCTTGTGGCTGACCCTGGTCAACACCACCAAGATGGTTCCGAACGTGGCGTCGATGCTGAACGGCACGTTCGACTGGAAGTGGCTGGCCGACCGGATCGCCGATCCGCTCACCTTCTACCCGCAGCTCCTCGCCGGCCTCTTCACCCCCGACATCGCGTCGGTGCCGCCGGAGCTCAAGGAGTTGCTGGAGACCGATTCCGGGCCGCGCACGGCCTGGCTCGACCGCGCCGAGAAGATCACCACGCCGACGTTCATCTACGGCGGTTGGTTCGACCTGTTCACCAACTCCGAAGTCCGCATGTACAACAAGATCCCGCTGCCCCCGGGCAAGAAGCAGCTCATCATGGGCGACGGCTACCACCTCACCATCGGTGGCGGCCAGCAGGGACGGGCCGGCACACCGCCGCGGCTCGACGTCCTGCAGAAGGCGTGGTTCGACAAGTGGCTCAAGGGAATCGACAACGGCATCGACTCCTACGGTCCGGTGAATCTCAAGCAGGTCGGCGACTCATGGATCACCGCACAGCAGTTCCCGCGAGCGGGGATGGAACGCCAGCGTCTGTACCTGAGCGACCGTCGTAGCGGCACTGCCCCGTACGCGGTGCGCGACGGCAGCCTGACCCCCACGGCGCCGCAGTCGCGCGCCCGCATGACCATCGCCCCCGGCCTCGCACCGGTGTGTTCCCGCGACGCCGCGCAGCAGATGGCCGGCGCGCTGGCGATCTTCCCGGGCTGCTCCGACGACGCCCGGATCTCCGAACGCGCCGCACTGTCGTTCACCACTCCCCCGCTGACGACGACCCGCAGCGTGTCCGGTTACTCGAATGTCCGGCTGAACACCGTGCTCGACGCCACGGACGGGTACTGGACGGCCACCCTCAACGACGTCGCCCCGGACGGCACGTCGAAGGTCATCACCTCCGGGCAGGTGGTGTCGTCGCTGCGCGGGTACGACCGTGCGGCATCACAGTTCGCACCGAACGGCGACGTGATCGACCCGTTCTACAACCTCACCCTGTCGACACGGCAGCGCGTCGCACCGGGACGCCCGGTGAGCGTCGACATCGGGCTGTTGCCCACCGAGGCGATCGTGAAGCCGGGCCACCGCCTGCGGGTCGACGTGTTCGCGATGAACTTCCCGCGTGGTCTCCCATTGCGGCCGTTGCTGAACGAGTCCGGTCTGAAGGCACAGCACATCCAGCTCGACCCGAACCGTCCGAGCTTCGTGAACCTGCCGCTGTCGACACCAATCGGTGACTGACACGCCAATCGGTGACTGACACGGCGAGAGGCGCTCGGCGACAGTCGATCTGAGACGGGCCGACACACTGACGACACAGCTGGAGCCGTCGACTTCTTGGTCGACGGCTCCAGCGTGTGCGATCTGTGCGGGGGCGCGGTTTCGCCGACTACGATGCCGGTGGGTCCGCGGTTCGTCGCGTCGTTCGGGTCAGTGCCGACCAGCGTCGTCCTGCGGTTCTGGACTGCCCGACTTCGCCAGGCCTCTCGCGATCATGTAACCGATGGTCAGCCACGTGATGTACTTGAGCGCCTCGGCAGCACCGAACGGATCGACGTCGCCATCGCCACCGCCCACCACCAGCGCGGTGATCACGACGGCGAGTACGGCGAGCCCATATGCGATCAGTTCACTCGTCTTCGTCGAAGCCTTTGCCTCTACATCTCGACGGAACCCGACGGGGTTTGGCGCGGCGATCGGGGGTGCAGAATGGCCGGGCGCACCGGGATTGGGCGGCCGGTACGGTTCGGGGTTGGTCATGAGAAGGCCTTTCCTCGAATTGCTCACCCTTCTCCGGTGACCCCGGAGAAGGTGCACCTCTGTGCATCTCAGGGTCCCCCTCTCGGGGAGCCGCCAAACACCGGGCAAAACAGTCAATCGTGCCGTGTCTCGCCCGTATCCGTACCCGACCGCATCGAACAGGCCGCGGGCCCGCGATTTTGTTCGACGTGAAGCCAGGTAATCGTCAGGAGGTCTCCGCGGCCTCCGCCTCACGCCCGTACCGCGTGGCCAGCCACGAGCAGATGATGAGCTGGATCTGATGGAAGATCATCAGCGGTAGGACGATGAGGCCGACGGTCGAACCGGCGAAGAGGACGGTGGCCATCGGGAGTCCGGTGGCGAGGCTCTTCTTGGTGCCGCAGAACTGGATGGCGATGGTGTCCGCGCGGTCGAAGCCGAGTTTCTTCGGCACCCAACCGGTCACCACCAGCATGATCAAGACGAGCAGCAGCGAGATCACCGCGACGGCGATCACCTGTGCGGCGTCGACCGACGACCAGATGCCGTTGACGACGCCCTCGCTGAAGGCGACGTAGACGACGAGGACGATGGTGCTGCGGTCGGCGAGCTTGGTGATCGTGGCGTGCCGGGCGAAGAACGGGCCGACCCAGGGTCGAGCGAGCTGACCGATCACGAACGGCACCAGGATCTGCGCCACGATCTTCAGGATCGACGTCGCGTCGATGCTCGCGTCGCCGGTGTTGTGCATCAGCGCGACCACCAGCACCGGGGTGAGGAACACGCCCAGGATGTTCGACGCGGAGGCGCTGACGATCGCACCGGCAATGTTTCCCCTGGCAATGGACGTGAACGCGATCGACGACTGCACCGTCGACGGCACCAGGCACAGGAACAGGAGTCCGGCGTAGAGATCGGAACCGATCATCGGCTCGACGACCGGTTTCAGGGCCAGACCGATGATCGGGAACGCCACGAAGGTGAACGCCAGGATCGTCACGTGGAGGCGCCAGTGCTTCAGACCTTCGAGAGCCTCGCGCGGGTGGAGCCGCGTCCCGTAGAGGAAGAACAGGGCGCCGATCGCGATGATGACGACCCACTCGAACACATCCCCGGCGGCACCGCGGACGGGCAGGAAAGCGGCGACGACGACCGCGGCCACGATCGCGAGGATGAATCCGTCGATCGGTGAGCGGTCGAGAAGGTTCTTGAGCGTGCGCATACGTCAGAGCTGCCGGCCGCAGGCCAGGTCAGGCCTGGGCGGTGTCGCTCGAGCAGACGCCGCGCAGCGAGCACGCACCGCAGCTGCTGGTGCCGCAGTCGGCGGCGGGCTCGGAGGTGCCCTGCTCCCCGGCGGGCTCGGCGTGGCTGTGACCCTCGTCGTGACCCGAGCAGCAGGAGCAACCCGCATCCTCGGCCGGCACGGTGGCAGCGGCGCGGACGCCGATGGCGCTGACGAGGCCGATGATGACCAGTGCGGCCACCAGGGCGACGACGCCGAAGAGGATCGACCAACCGCCGTCGACGGCGAGGGTCGCGACGGCGCCGAGGACGAGGATCACGCTCGCCCCGATCGTGCCCGGTGCGGCGACACGGTTGGCGACGCGGAAGGCCTCGTCGGAGCGCATGGTCTCGTCGGTGCGGACACCGAAACGGCGATTGCGAGGGAGTGAGCCGCGGAGCCCGCGGACCCCGACCGTGGCCCAGAGCCCGGCCAGCGCGAAGAGCAGCACGGCAACGGCGACGGACAGGGCATTCACGACCCACAGCATACGACCGCGTCCACCGTGCAACCGAATCGAGCATCGGCGGTGAGCTGCACCTCATAGAGGCATCCGCCCGGTCGCGGGTGACGGGCTGACCGGATTTCAGGCTGGTCGGCCCAGGATTTACCCTGGTCGGGTGACTTCAGTCGACACCACCAGCACCAACGGCTCCGCCGGCGCCACCGCTCATCGCTACACCGCGGAGGTTGCGGGCGAGCTCGAGCAGCGCTGGCAGCAGACCTGGTCCGACGAGCGTGTCTACGAGGCGCCCAACCCCGTCGGACCGCTGGCCGGTGACCTGAGCGCGTTCGGCGGCGGCAGCGCCGACGCCCCCGACAAGCTGTTCGTCCAGGACATGTTCCCCTACCCCTCCGGTGCGGGTCTGCATGTCGGCCACCCCTTGGGCTTCATCGCCAGCGACGTCTTCGCGCGCTACCAGCGGATGACCGGCAAGAACGTCCTGCACACGATGGGCTTCGACTCTTTCGGTCTGCCGGCCGAGCAGTACGCGGTCCAGACCGGTACCCACCCGCGTACGACGACCGAGCAGAACATCGAGCGCTACCTCGGCCAGATCCGACGCCTCGGACTCGGCCACGACGAGCGTCGTCGCGTCGCCACCACCGACGTCGACTTCTACCGGTGGACGCAGTGGATCTTCCTGCAGATCTACAACGCCTGGTTCGACGCCGATCAGGGCAAGGCCCGACGCATCTCCGAACTGGTCGACGAGTTCGTCGCCGGCACCCGCGAACTGACCGGTGAGCACGCCGGGAAGTCCTGGGCGGATCTGACTGCGGCCGAGCGCACCTCGGTGATCGACGATCACCGCCTCGTCTACCTGAGTGACTCGCTGGTCAACTGGTGCCCCGGTCTGGGCACCGTGCTGGCCAACGAAGAGGTCACCGCCGACGGTCGCAGCGACCGTGGCAACTTCCCGGTCTTCCGAAAGCATCTGCGGCAGTGGATGATGCGGATCACCGCATACTCCGACCGCCTGCTCGACGACCTGGAACTGCTGGACTGGCCGGAGAAGGTCAAGACCATGCAGCGCAATTGGATCGGCCGCTCGCGCGGTGCGCAGGTCCGGTTCAGCGCGCCCGGTGTCGGCGACATCGAGGTCTTCACCACCCGCCCCGACACCCTGTTCGGCGCCACCTACATGGTGCTGGCCCCCGAGCATCCCCTCGTCGACGCATTGACTGCCGCCGCCTGGCCGGAGGGCACCGACGACCGCTGGACCGGCGGCGCGAGCGATCCCGCGTCGGCGATTGCCGGGTACCGTGCCTCGATCGCGGCGAAGTCGGATCTCGAACGCCAGGAGAACAAAGAGAAGACCGGTGTCTTCACCGGTTCCTTCGCCGTCAATCCGGTGAACGGACAGCAGGTTCCGGTCTTCATCGCCGACTACGTCCTCATGGGTTACGGCACCGGCGCCATCATGGCGGTCCCGGCGCACGACGCCCGCGACCACGAGTTCGCGACCGTGTTCGGCCTGCCGATCATCGAGGTCATCGGCTCCGACACCGATGTGCAGGCCGAGGCCTACGTCGGCGACGGCCCGCTGGTCAACTCCGACTTCCTGAACGGCAAGAACGTCGAGGACGCCAAGGCTGCGATCGTCGAACGCCTCGAGGCCGACGGCGTCGGCACCGGCAAGATCCAGTACAAGCTGCGCGACTGGCTGTTCGCCCGTCAGCGGTACTGGGGCGAGCCGTTCCCCATCGTCTACGACGCCGACGGCCAGCCGCATGCGCTGCCGGAATCCATGCTGCCGGTTGAGCTCCCGGAAGTCGAGGACTACGCGCCGGTCTCCTTCGACCCCGACGACGCCGACAGCGAGCCGTCCCCGCCGCTGGCCAAGGCCTCGGACTGGATGACCGTCGAACTCGATCTCGGTGACGGTCCGAAGACCTACACCCGCGACGCCAACGTCATGCCGCAGTGGGCGGGCAGCTCCTGGTACCAGCTGCGCTACATCGACCCCACGAATCAGGACACCTTGTGCGACAAGGACAACGAGGCCTACTGGATGGGTCCGCGTCCGGAGCTGCACGGCCCGAACGACCCGGGTGGCCTCGACCTGTACATCGGTGGTGTCGAGCATGCGGTGCTGCACCTGTTGTACTCGCGGTTCTGGCACAAGGTGCTGTTCGACCTCGGTTACGTCACCAGTAGCGAGCCGTACCGAAAGTTGTTCAACCAGGGCATGATCCAGGCGTACGCCTACACCGACTCGCGCGGCATCTACGTGCCGGCCGAGGAGGTCACCGAGGAGAACGGCAAGTTCTTCTACAACGGTGAAGAGGTGAGGCAGGAATACGGCAAGATGGGCAAGTCGCTGAAGAACTCGGTGACCCCCGATGACATCTGCCGCGATTACGGTGCCGACACCCTGCGCGTCTACGAGATGTTCATGGGCCCGCTCGACCAGTCCCGTCCCTGGGCGACCAAGGACGTCGTCGGCTCGCAGCGTTTCCTCCAGCGCATCTGGCGTCTCGTCGTCGACGAGGAGTCCGGTACGTCGCGCGTCGCCGACACCGAGTCGGACGACGACACGAAGCGCCTGCTGCACAAGACGATCGCCGGTGTCCGCGAGGACTACGAGGCCCTGCGCAACAACACCGCCGTCGCCAAGCTGACCGTGCTGACCAACCACCTCACCAAGAACTTCGAGAAGACCGGCGCCCCAAGGGAAGCCGTCGAAGCCCTGGTGATCATGCTCGCGCCGCTGGCACCGCACATCGCCGAGGAACTGTGGCACCGCCTGGGCCACGACACCCTCGTCGTCCGTGCGCCGTTCCCGGTGGCCGACGAGGCCTGGCTGGTCGAGGACACCATCGAGATCCCGGTCCAGGTCAAGGGCAAGGTCCGCAGCCGCATCACCGTCGCCGCCGACGCCGATGAGGACACCCTGCGCACCACCGCCCTCGCCGACGAGAAGATCGCCGCGCTCCTCGACGGTGCCGAACCGCGCAAGGTGATCGTGGTGCCCGGCCGCATGGTGAACATCGTTCCCTGACGGATAAGCACCTCAGGGCCGGGTGTCCCCGCTCCCTGAGGTGCGAGGAGCGTTCGCGACGGTCCGTTTTGCTCCCTGAGGGCGAGGAGTGTTGGCGACGGCCCGTTTTGCTCCCTGAGGTGTGAGGAGCGTTAGCGACGAGCCACGAAGGGCCGGCGACCGAACAGTGTTGCCGCCCAACGGCTTCGATCACGGTGTGACGATCGGGAATCCCGGGTCGGGGTTGTCGATCAGTCCGATCACGGTTGCGATCACCGACGTGTCGCCGTCGAGAACGGCACCGTCGGGCGCCGCGCCGGTGAGAAGTCCGAGTAGATCGCGTTTGGTGAGTGTCACGACGAGATCGGCGGAATCCCGCCGCCGCGTGGGGAAGTGGCTCAGGACGCCGTTCGACAGTTCCATCCGGTAGGTCTCGTCCAGATCGGTGATATGCCAACGGATCGAGGCCGAGAGGTCCCAGGCCCGCGGACCGTCGATGCGGATGGCCAGACTGTCGAAGAGTTGGGTGACGGTGAGCGCCGACGCCACTCCGGCGGCGTTGATCGGGGCGGCGTGGACCCCCGCCGAGTTCGTCGGCGCCGACGAGGAAGTTGTTGCGCCAGGTGGCGCATTCGGCGCCGTAACCCAGCGTCGTGAAGACCTGTGCGAGTAGCTCTTTCGCACCGGCATGGTCCGGATCGGCGAACACCGCATGACCGGCCAGTTCCGCGGCGAATCGGAGATCCCCGTCGGCGGCGAACTCTCGCGCTTTGGCGACCGTGGCCTCGATACCGCCGAGTGCCTGTACGTACCGAGCGGCGGCCGCTTCCGGTGGATGCTGCCACAGATGCGCCGGGTTGCCGTCGTACCAGCCGAGATAGCGCTGATAGATGGCCTTGACGTTGTGGCTGACCGAGCCGTAGTACCCGCGGGCGTGCCAGGCCGCGTCGAGCACCGGTGGCATCGGGAAGTCCTCGGCGATCTCGCTGCCGAGGTAGCCCTGGTTGAGTCGACGCAGCGTCTGATCGTGCAGGTAGGCGTACAGGTCGCGCTGCTGCGTCAGATAGACGAGGATCTCCTCGGTTCCCCACGTCGGCCAATGGTGCGACGCGAAAGCGACATCGGAGTCGTAGGCGAACATCTCGATGGCCTCGCTGAGGTACCGGGACCAGATCCGGGCGTCGCGAACCTGTGCACCGCGGAGGGTCAGGAGGTTGTGGAGGTTGTGAGTTGCGTTCTCCGCCGAGCACAGTGCGCGATGGTCGGGGAACCAGAAGTTCATCTCCGAGGGCGCTTCCGTCCCCGGCGTGACCTGGAAGACCATCCGGACACCGTCGAAGGTCTCCTCCTGCCCGGTGTGGGTGATGTCGAGCGTCGGCGCGATCAGACCCACCGTGCCGGTGGATGTACTGGGGCCGAGGCCGGCGCCGAGGGTTCCGGTCGCACCGGCCGGCAGGACGATCCCCGTGTGGTACATGCTGCGCCGCAGCATCGCGGTGCCGGCGTAGACGTTCTCGGAGACGGCATGTTGGAGAAAGTGTTCGGGCGCGACGATCGGTACCGTCGTGTCGGCGTCGACGACGCCGAGCACACCGCCGAAGTGGTCGACGTGGGAGTGGGTGTCGATGACCGCGCTCACCGGACGGTCACCACGATGCTCGCGATAGAGGGCGAGGGCGGCCGCTGCACACTCCGACGAGACCAGCGGGTCGATGACCACCACACCGGTGTCGCCCTCGACCAGCGTCATGCTCGACAGGTCGTACCCACGGATCTGGTAGATGCCGTCGGTCACTTCGAACAAACCATGCACGGACGTCAGCTGCGCCTGACGCCAGAGACTGGGGTTCACGGTGTCGGGACAGTCACCGGCGGTCGCCTCGGCGAAACCAGCGGCGTCGTAGACGACCCGGCCGTCCCCACCATGAATGACAGCCGGTTCGAGTACCCCGATCAGACCGCGGTTGGCATTGTCGAAGTCTGTTCGGTCGGAGAAATCGGCAGACATCGGAACTCCCCCACCGGCAGACGCTGCGGTCTGCGTGGCTCAGATCGATGTTCGGTTCCCGACACCTTCACGTTGGATACGCAGTCACGAGTATCGCGCACCGGGCGTCCTGACCGTCGGTGTTTGAGGCGGGCGACTACGCCTTGCGACGCAGCCACCATCTCTTGACGTAGACGCTGCCGACTCCGACGCCGGTGGCGATCAACCCGAGAACGACGATGACCCGGTTGTTCTGTGCATCCCGGGCTCGTTGCTCGTCGCGGGACCGACCGGCCCACTCGGGGACCGACGCGGTGTCGGCGTACAACTCGGTGAACTGCGGGGACAACTCGACGCCCCCGGGCGCTGTCGGTAGAGCCGCCAGCTGCTCGGGCGTCAGAAGCGACTCCCCGTCGTCGTTGGCGTGCTGGACACACCGGTCGTCCGCGGACATCGGCTCGCCGCCACAGGTGACCTCCGCACCGAGCAGCCCGTACAGACCGAAGAGGACGAAGAACAGGCCGAACGGGACCAGGATGACCGTCCGCGGCCACTCGTCGAGCTTCCGCCTCACTTCGGCGGGAGTCTCCGGGCGTAGTCGGCGCCGATGGTGACCCAGCGGGTCAGCTGCCGGTCGGACGCGATCCCCTCTTCGAAGACGCGCAGCCACCCGAGCGTCTCGCGCGCGGACATGTGCATCGGGGCGGTGTGCGGGTACTCGAGCAGGGTGCTGGTCTCCTCGGGCGGCACGCGCACCATGATCCCGCCTTTGCCGCTCACCGTCACGGCCATGTTGCCGTTGATCAGGAAGGCGAGGCCGCCGAACATGGGGACCTCGTCCACGCCGACCTCCGCCGCGAGCAGCGCGCGGATGCGGAAGGCGAGTTCCTCGTCGTAAGCCACGTCTCCAGGCTATTCGGCGGGTGTGACGGGGAAAGACTTGGCAACTAACTTACTGCGCAGTAAGGTCATGCCATGGCGATCAACCTGGAGCTCCCGAAGAAGTTCGATTCGACGGTCGAGCGCACCCATCTGGCTGCCGAGCACATCTTCCGGCCCATCTCGCGCAAGTACGACAAGGCCGAGCACGAGTACCCCACGGAACTCGACGACCTGGCGAAGCTCGCGAAGCAGGGACGTGGGTCGGAGAAGGCGGCCGACTCGTCGAGCAGTGACGACGGACCGTCGGTCAACGGCGCGAACATGCGTGGCCTGATCTCCGCCCTCGAGATGAGCTGGGGCGATGTGGGTTTGCTGCTCTCCATCCCCGGCCAGGGACTCGGCAATGCCGCCATCGCGGCCGTCGCCAACCCCGAACAGCTCGAGAAGTTCTCCGATGTGTGGGCGGCGATGGCCATCACCGAACCCAGCTTCGGTTCGGACTCCGCGGCGGTCTCGACGACGGCCACCCGCGACGGCGACGACTACGTCATCAACGGCGAGAAGATCTTCGTGACCGCCGGCTCGCGGGCAGACCACGTGGTCGTGTGGGCCACGCTCGACAAGAGCGTCGGCCGCGCGGCCATCAAGAGTTTCGTCGTCCCGATGACCACCGAGGGTGTGACGGTCGCCCGCCTTGAGCACAAGCTCGGCATCAAGGCCTCCGACACCGCGGTGATCCGTTTCGAGAATGCCCGCGTTCCCGCCGAGAACCTGCTCGGTTCGCCGGAGATCGACACCAAGAAGGCCTTCGGCGGGGTCATGCAGACCTTCGACAACACCCGCCCGGTCGTCGCGGCCATGGCCATCGGTCTGGGTCGCGCCGCACTCGAGGAGCTCCGCCGGATGCTCGAAGAGGCCGGGCACGAGATCGACTACGACCGCCCGGCCGCCGCCCAGCATGCGACCGTCGCCGAGTTCATCCGCCTCGAATCAGAGTGGGAGGCGTCCTGGCTGCACACCCTGCGTGCCGCCTGGATGGCCGACAACAAGCAGCCGAACTCCACCGAGGCCTCGATGTCGAAGGCCAAGGCCGGCCGCACGGTCACCGAGATCACCAACAAGGCCGTGGAAATCGGTGCGACAGCCGGGTTCTCGGAGACCTCGCTTCTCGAGAAGTGGGCGCGTGATTCCAAGATCCTCGACATTTTCGAAGGCACTCAGCAGATTCAGCAGCTGATCATCGCTCGCCGCGTGCTCCGGAAGTCCAGCACCGACCTCAAGTAGTGCTCACACCTGGCCGACGAGCCATCGGGCGATGCTCGTCGCACCGGGTTCGGCTGCCACTCCCGGATGTCCGATGAAGCGTTCGTTGTAGGTGACCCGCACCCCGGCATCCCGATACGTGTTCGCCAGCTCGGAGACGAAGGGTTGCGGGGAGACCGTGTCGACCGTCCCGGCTTCGATCCGCACGGGCAGCTCCGGTGAGAATTGCAGGTGCGCAACATCGTTGCGGTCGAGGATCGTCAGGAGCAGAGCCTTCAACTCTTCTCCTCGCGGTCCCAGGAGCTGGTCGGCGCGAGTCCGCCGAACGAATCGGGAGCGGTGAGCCCTACGTAGCAGCGCTTCTCGACCTGCGGTACGAGGCGTCGGGCCGCCGAACTGAGGCCACCGCCGTTCAGCATGAGCTGTTCGAACTCGGGATCCGCGGCGGCAGCGCCGTACCCGAGCAATGCGGCCAATCCCATCAGTTCGTCGATGGCCGGGCCGGCCACCGGCACAATCGAAGCGGCGTCGAGCATCCGCGCGACCTGGGTGGGCGGGGCCAGTGCCGCAACGCCTCTCACACGTAAGCCCTGCCATTCGGTGCCCGGCCTCGACGCGGCGAACAGCGCGGCCACCGCGCCTTCGGAGTGGCCGGCCACCACCACATCCCGGCCGATCCTCGCGTCGTCGCGCGACGCGGCGACGGCCATGTCTATCGCAGATCGTGCGAGGGAATCCCCGATCAGGTACGGGTGGGGTCCCGGACCGCCGATCCCTTCGAAATCCGGTCGTACGACCGCGAATCCGGCCTCGAGCAGGTGCCCGACGATGAGGTCACCGGACGTCATCCGCGGACGCTCCGGGTGAGTCGCATGACCGGTGGACGGTGCATGAGTCCGCCGCGCCGACGGTCATGTGGTTCCACACCGCCAGCGGCCATCCGCCGCGCGGCGGCGCGGACCTGGGCAGCAGCACGGTTCCGGTCATCTCGGTCGGACGGCCGCGCACCGAGGTCGAGCTGTACCGGACGCGGGTCGTCGACGACGCCGTGTCGAGCGCGACCGGCGTGTTGTGCACGACCGCAGACGAGACGATGCGCGGGACCGGATCGGCCGGCGTCGACGAAGCGCGAGGTGCGAGCGCGGTACCGCCGATCGCCATCAGCACCCCGGTGGCCAGCGCGCAGAACATCCTGACGTCACGTGCCGACGTTCTCATCGCAACAACCTCTCCCGCAGGCGCGCTTCACGTTCGAGTCGTTCGGTGTCGCGGCGTCGGCGTTCGGCCATGATCGCCGACAGCACGTCTTCGAACGACGCGCCCTGCGGCGGTGCGGGTGCCACGAACGGCGCCGCGGCGAAGACGAGTCGGTGTGCGGCGGCAGCTCGCGGTTCGGGCTTCATCGCGTGCCGTCCGTTGAGGAACTGGCGGATGGCCACGGCGAGGCCGTCGGGCAGGGCGGCCATGTCGGCCGCGACCGCCCACGACGCAAGCCCCACGGGCATCTCGACGGGATGCTGCTCCTCGATGCGATGCCGGTCCCGGATCACGTACGTCCCGGCGAGGAGATCACCGAGGCGCTTGTTCTTCCGTGAGATCGCCGCGCTGATGAGCGCCGGCAGACCCAGGCAGGCGTACATCTCGATGAATCCGACGAGCGCACGGGTCAGGGAGTGCCGAAAACCGGTGGGCCCGGCGTCGTCTCGCACGGTGCGCAGTCCGACGACCAGATGGCCGATGGTCTTGCCGCCGGTGAGCGTCTCCGTGACCGTCGGTAGGGCGATGACGCTGAGGATGGGCAGCAACGTGTTGACGGTGCCGCGCCACGCGTCGTTCAGGTCTCCGGTCACCTTGTACGACAGCCACCAGAGGAACAACCACAGAGCGATCCCCAGCGCGACGTCGAGCATTCCCGAGAGAATCCGGTAGCCGAGACCCCCCGGCGGCAGCGCGAGCGCAACCGCCTCACCGGAGACGAGGTCGTCGCGGCCCACGCCGACGGTGGCCGACGCACCGGCACCCCAGACGGCCGGCGGCGTCCCGACCGGGACCGGGGCACCTGCCATCACCGGAGGTCGTGGTGGCAACGATCCGGGCGGCACCGCCTCACCATACGACGCCGAACATGGTCCGCGCGGCACGAGCACACACCCACGACGCCCGTCGAATGACACGCTCCGCACCGGCTCGGAGGCCGGTTACGCTGGCCGGGTGGATCTCGACGCCTATGTGTCCGCGCACCGCGCGACGTGGGAACGGCTCGACACGCTGTCGCGCCGGCGTCGGCTGACCGGCGCCGAGACCGACGAGATCATCGACACCTATCAGCGCGTGGCCACCCATCTTTCGGTGATCCGCTCCTCGGCCCCCGACGCCTCGCTCGTCGCGTATTTGTCGGCGTTGCTGGCGCGGGCCCGTGGTCGGGCGTCGGGAACCCGGGTGAGTACGTGGTCGACGTTCATCGACTTCTTCGCCGTCACCTTCCCCGCCGCGCTGTACCGGATGCGGTGGTGGTGGCTGACCGTCATGGGTGTGTGCGTGCTCGCGGCCGCCGTGATGACCTGCTGGGTTCTGGAGCATCCTCGCATCGAGAGTTCCTTCGCCTCTCCGCAGGAGATCGAGCGGCTCGTCACAAACGACTTCGAGAACTACTACCGCGAATTCGAGGCCACCTCGTTCGCGGCGCGGGTGTGGACCAACAACTTCTGGCTGGCCGCGATGTGCATCGTCGTCGGTATCTTCGGCCTACCGGTGATCTGGATGCTCTACAGCAACATCCTGAATCTGGTGGTCATCGCCTCGATCATGATCCGGCACGGCCGCGGCGATCTGTTCTTCGGTCTGCTCCTCCCGCACGGCATGCTCGAGCTCACCTGCCTGTTCGTCGCCGCGGGGGTCGGCCTGCGGATCTTCTGGTCCTGGGTGTCACCCGGAAATCGAACGCGCGCAGCCGCTCTCGGCGAGGAAGGGCGCGCCGCGGTCGGTGTGGCGCTCGGACTTGTCGTCGTGCTGCTGATCTGCGGGGTGATCGAGGCCTTCGTGACTCCCTCTCCCCTACCCACCTGGGCGCGCATCGGGATCGGGGTGACCGCCTGGCTGCTGTTCATGGCCTACGTCTTCATCGCGGGACGCCGCGCGCACGAGACCGGTGAAACCGGCGATCTCGCCGAACTTCATCGAGGCCTGACCGCACCCACCGTGTAGGAATGGTTTGTGACCTCGATACGGTCCTCGGCTTGCGCCTCGGACCAACTCGGCCGGCAGAGGTCTGCTGGTTGAGTAGGTGAGGAGCTTGCGACGAGCCGTATCGAAACCAGCCACCCGAGAGGAACACCCGAATGGCCAAGAACGACAAGTCCCTGGACGCGGTCTCGCTGATCGGCGGAGGTCTCGCCGCGGTCGGTCTGACGCACTTCGTGAAGCCGGAGCTGTTCGCCCCCATCACCGCACCCGTGTTCCCCGACGACACCACGAAGTGGACCTACCGCAACGGCGCCTGCGAGACTGCGATCGGCGTCGCGCTGGTGTCCCCTCGCACCCGACGCCTCGGCCTCGCCGGCCTGGCCGGTTATCTCGGCTTCCTCGGTTACCGCGGGGTGCAGGCCAAGAGCTAGTCGGTTACAGCAACCCGCGCGACTTGAGCAGCAGATAGTGATCGGCGAGCCGCGCGGGGAGCTTGTCCGGCGGGGCGTCCACCACGTCGACGCCGATCCGGCCGACAGCAGTGGCCGTTCGGTTCCGTAGGGTGACGGTCCGGGCCGCGGCCGCCGCGTCGTAGATGGCCTCCGGATTCTCCCGGGCCGCGATCATCTCCTCCAGCGCCGGATCGGCGACGGATCCGATGACGACCTTGTAGTGCTGCGCCAGGACCGACAGCGGCGGCAGCAGTGACTCTTCGACGGCGGCCGGTTCCAGTGGGGTCAACAGCACCAACAGGGCCCGCTGTCGGCTGATCTTCGCGACCTCTGCTCCGAGCATCGGCCAATCCGCCTCCAGCAGCGCCGGTTCGAGGTTCGCCATGGCGGTGACCAGGCTGTTGAGCAGTGTCGTGCGGCCCACCCCGACCACCCGTCGGTGGACGCGTCGGTCGCCGGCGATGAGGTCGACGCGGTCGCCCGCATGCGACGCCAGGGCGGCGAGCAGCAGAGCGGCGTCCATCGCGGCGTCGAGGCGTGGGACGTCGCCGACACGACCGGCCGAGGTACGCGACGTGTCGAGCACGATGACGATGTGCCGGTCCTTCTCGGGCTGCCAGGTGCGCACGACGGTCGAGCGGCGTCGTGCTGTCGCCCGCCAGTCGATGCTGCGGACGTCGTCCCCTTCGACGTAGTCCCGCAGGGAGTCGAATTCGGTTCCCTGCCCGCGTATCCGGACCGCCGACCGGCCGTCGAGCTGGCGCAGATGGGCGAGCCGTGAGGGCAGCAGGCGTCGTGAACCGAACGGCGGGAGCGCGCGGACCCGGCCCGGTAGCGGCATGCTGCGTTGCCGACCGGCGAGTCCGAGGGGGCCGAGGCGACGAACGGTAGCCCGCACCGCGAGCCGGTCGCCACGGCGCGTCGGGGTGAGCGTGGTGGTGACCGAGCGGGTGTCACCCTGGGGCACGGTGAGTCGATGGACCGTGTCGGTGGCACCGGCCGACGGTTGCCAGCTGTCGCGCAGGACGCCGCGGAAGGTGCCGGTTCCGGTGTTGGTGACGGTGATCGAACATGAGGTGGTCTCCCCGAGCCGGACCGGTCCGGGCACCGACCGTGCCAGGGCGACGGTCTTCGTCGACCCGGCGAGGACGAGGTCCAAGCACATCAGCAGTACGCAGAACAGCACCCACAGCACCGGGACGGCATAGTTCGGCCACACCAGGATCGGCACTGCGCCGAGCAGCAGCAGGATCAGGAACCGGCCGGTGAGGAACATCAGCGTGGGACGGGGACCGAGTTCACGGCGGCGTCGAGGACCGAACCCACCGACACCCCTTCGAGTTCGGCCTCGGGACGCAGCGACAGGCGGTGCGCGAGCGTCGACTGTGCCAGCGCCTGAACGTCATCGGGGGTCACGAAGTCGCGCCCGTTCAGCCAAGCCCAGGCCCTGCTGGTCCCGAGCAATGCGGTCGCGCCTCGCGGACTGACGCCGAGCGCGAGGGACGGGGAGAACCGTGTCGCACGGGCGATGTCGACGATGTAGGCGGCCACCTGAGGTGCGACGCTGACACGCCGGACCTGTTCGATCCCGGCCTCGACGTCGGCGGCGGAGGCGACCGGCCGCAGTCCGGCCGCGGCGAGATCACGCGGATCGAATCCGGCCGCATGCCGGGTGAGGACCGTGATCTCGTCGTCACGGGGCGGCAGCGGCAGTGTCACCTTGAGGAGGAAGCGGTCGAGCTGGGCCTCCGGCAGCGGATACGTGCCCTCGTATTCGACGGGGTTCTGCGTGGCGGCGACGAGGAAGGGGCTGGGCAGGGGGCGACCCACGCCGTCCACGGTCACCTGCCGTTCCTCCATCGCCTCCAGCAGCGACGCCTGCGTCTTCGGCGGGGTGCGGTTGATCTCGTCGGCCAGCAGCAGGTTGGTGAACACCGGGCCCTCGCGGAACGTGAACTCCGAACTGGCGGCGTCGAACACGAGCGACCCCGTCACATCTCCGGGCATGAGGTCCGGGGTGAACTGCACGCGTTTGGTGTCGACGTCGAGCGCGGCCGCGACCGATCTGACGAGGAGCGTCTTCGCGACACCGGGTACGCCCTCGAGCAGGATGTGTCCGCGGCAGAGCAGTGCGATGAGGATGCCGGCGACCGCCGGGTCCTGTCCGACAACCGCTTTGGCGACCTCGGCACGTACCGCACCGAGCGCGGCCCGCGCGGTGTTCGACGACGAGGCGGGTCCGCTGTGCGGACTCTGCGGCGGCGCCTTCTCGAACGGACCGGGTCCGGAGGTGCGGGATGGGTCGACGGTCATGGTGTGTGTCGGACTTCCTTCTCGAGGGCGGTCAGTTCGGCGACGAAGAGGACGAGGCCTTCGTCGGTGGTGGGGAGCGGTCCGGCGAGCAGGGCGCGCACCCGGACGAGGTCGCGGCCGGTGACGGACACGACGGCGGTGATGATCGCGTGTACCGCAGGATCGGCCGTCTCCCCCTGGGCCACAGTCCTTTCCCATCCCGGTGTGGCCAGTTCGTCGGTGGCCCTCCCGGCGTCGTAGGGCAGGCCGAGGTACGAGGCGAGCGAGGTCAGTGTGTGAATTCGCAGCGCGGCGGCGGACCGGGCGTCGGCGCGGGCCTTGTGATACATCCGACCCCGCGCCTGGGTGGTCTCGATCGCCTTGACGACCGCGGGCAGCGGCTCGGTGACCAGCGCGCCGAACCGGCGACCCCGCCAGAGCATGAGGGCCAGGACCGCGAACGCGGCGAGCACGATCAGCGGCCCGATCGCCGCCGGGATGTCGGAGTCCTCGTCCTGCGTCGGCACCTCGTCGGTGAAGAACGGGACGTACCAGAGGATATCGTCGGCATCGGCGAAGAGCCGGGTGGTCACGCCGGCGTTGTCCCGGAGCGCGAGGTTGTCGTTGATCAGCATGTCGCCGCTGATGACCACGATCTCAGGACGGCCGGAGCCGGCCGGCAGGTACAGCACATTCGATGCGGTGCCGGTGGTGAAGCAGGACGTCGCACCTGGTGCGGAGGTGCTGTAGCCGAGGGCGCCGCCGGTGATGATGTCGTCGGCGGCGATCTCGGCGGTGGTGCACCGGGCGGCCACGCCGGTCGGGGCTCCGCCGAACTCCAGCCGGACGGGAAGTTCGAGGAGCGACAGAGCGCTGTCCTGCGGCGCGATCAGGATCACCCGGTGTGCCTCGGACACCCGATCGAGGAACTGTTGCGCGGTACCGGGATTCAGCGCGCCCACCGATGACACGACGACCGTCGTGTTGCCTCCGGGGCGGGGTGCGCCGGTGAACTCGTCCAGTCCGCGTGCCTGACGGAGGTCGCCGCCGTGCTCGTCGATGATCCGGGCCAGCGCCCGGGCACCCTGGGGCCTCGGGTTGTCGGGGTCGTAACTCACCCCGGGCCCGGGTTCCGCCCCGAACACGGTCAGGGCGGACACTCCGAGCAGACCGATCGCGCCGATCACGACGACGACCAGAACCACCACGAGCACCCAGATCCATCGCGGCGTACCGCGCTTCGGCGGGGCGGGCGCGATCGACGGAGCACTGGTCGTCGTCATCGGGGCACCGCCAGACGATGCGGATCCGAGGTGCCCACCGCGGCCGGCAGGGTGGACGACACCGCACGTTCCAGCTCGAGCACCGCCCGCGCCGGCCCGGCGGCCGCGTGGCGGTCGCCGTACGCGATCGCGTCGAACAGGTCAGCGGCACTGCGCAGTTCGACGCCGTGGTCGGGGAAGCGGGACACCAGTTCGGTGGCCACCTCGTGTGCGGTGAGAGACGGCTCATCGGCGAGCAGGCCTCGTTCGATGGCGCGCCGGGCGAGGGCTCGAACCGCGTAGACCACGCTGCCGTCGTAGTCGCCTGCGGCGTAGCGGTCCTCGGCCTCGGCGCGGAGTTCGTTCGCCGATCGCGTACCGGACAGCACCACCTTGGCCGCGCCGGAGTCCGCGGTCTTCGGGACGCGCGGGATACGTCGAACCCGACGGATCACGAGCACGGCGAGGCCCACGAACAAAAGTATCGCGACCACGATGACGATGGCCCGGATCGTGTCCGAGCCACCGAACAAGTCCAGGATGTTGTCGGCGATCCACTCCCACACGCGGTCGCTGAACTCGTCCCACCACGACGGTTCCGGCGGCTGATAGACGTCCTTCGACAGCTCGTCCTCGGCCCAGCGTCGGGCCTCCTCGTTGCCGGGGTCCAGCGGAGCAGCCAGGATCGGGGTCACGGATACCGGCCTTTCCGCGCTGCTGCGACCTCGTCGTTTTCCCGGACTCGAGGCCGGAAGGGACTCTTGCGGCGAACGTATCAAAGAACCCTGCGCAAGCACCGCAAACATCCACCGGTCGACGGACCCGCGTGCTACGGTGCGGAATTAGAACACGTTCTAATTCCTGGAGGATTCATGACCGTCGAGCAAGCCGACCTCGCCGACAAGATCGACGCGGCGGTCGACGCCTACGTCGAGCTGCTGAACAACGGCACCGCAGAACAGATCGCCGACCTCTACGCGCCCGACGCGACCGTCGAGGACCCGATCGGCGCCGACATCCGCAACACCCGCGAACAACTCGTCGAGTTCTACTCGGTGATCACCGGCATGGAAGAGCGCACCGCGACCCTCAAGTGGAAGAAGGTCGCCGGCGACACCGCGGTCTTCGAGTTCACCCTCGTCACCAAGACCTCTGGTCTCGCCTTCGAGATCACGCCCGTCGACATCATGGTCTTCAACTCCGACGGCAAGGTGTCGTCGATGCGCGCCGTCTGGCGTCCGGAAGACCTGACCCAGCTCTGAGCTGCACCATTTGCTGCGCTGATCTGCACCCCACTCGCTGCTCTGAGCTGCACCCCCTCGCTGCCTGAGGTGCGAGGAGCGCAAGCGACGAGCCACGAAGGCCTGGTGAGACGACTTCCGCGATTCAACCCCGGCCCGTCGGCCGCAGCACAATGTCCTGCGGGTGGGCGTCGGCCGGGGTCTGGATGGCGTGTACGACGGCGGCGGCGACCGACTCCGGGCGCAGGAACTGCGAGGCGTCGTAGTCCCGGCCTTCGATGGCAACCAGTTCGCGCTGCATGTCGGTGTCGATGCGTCCGGGGTAGACCGACGTGACCCGGAGCGTCGGCTCCTCGGCGCGTAGGGAGTCCGCGAGGGCGCGCAGGCCGAACTTGCTTGCCGCGTAGGGCGCCCAGCGTGGCTTGGCCGACCGCCCGGCGCCCGAGTTGACGAAGACGACGTGCCCTTCTGCCTGCCGTAGCGCAGGAAGAAGGAGCCGCGTCAGTTCGGCGACCGCCACGAGGTTCACCTCGAGTACGTGCTGCCATTCCTCGACCGGCGTGTCCGAGACATGCTCGAGACTGCTGCCGACACCGGCGTTGTGGACCAGCACATCCAGTTCGTTGATGGTCTCCACGGCGGCGGCGACCTCGTCGTAGTCGGTCAGTTCGACGGCGAAGGTGCTCGCACCGTCGAGTTCGGTGGCGAGGTGGTCGAGTTCGGGTGAGGGGCGTCCACCCAGCAACAGGTCATGGGTGGGGGCGAGCTGTCGGGCGATCTGGGCGCCGAGGCCGCGACTGGCCCCGGTGATCAATGCGGTGGGCACTCTGCCAACCCTACTGCGCCGGACGACATCGGCCGCGGGGTGCGCGGTGGGTCACCTCGGTGAGCACACGCGGACGTCGCGAGGCAGAATCGTCGGGGTGGCCAGGTACGGATTCACCCCAACGCAGCTGTCGGCCCGTGCCGCGTATCTGCTGCGCGGCAACGACCTGGGCACGATGACCAGTGCGGCACCCAAGCTGTACCCGCACATGTGGAGCTGGGACGCCGCGTTCGTGACCGTCGGTCTCGCACCGCTGTCCGTCGAACGCGCCGTGATCGAGATGGACACCCTGCTCTCGGCGCAGTGGCGCAACGGCATGATCCCGCACATCGTGTTCGCCAACGGCCGAGACGGATACTTCCCCGGCCCATCCCGCTGGGAGTGCGCACGTCTCGCCGAGTGCGCCCCCGACTTCCCCGACACCTCGGGCATCACGCAGCCGCCGGTTCATGCGATCGCGGTGCAGCGCATCCTCGACCATTCCCGCCGTCACGGGCGCACGACGCGGGCGGTGGCCAACGAGTTCATCGACCGCCGGTGGAGCTCCCTGGTGCGATGGCATCGCTGGCTCGCACATGCCCGGGATCCCATGGGGCGCGGCCGGATCACCATCTTCCACGGCTGGGAATCCGGTATGGACAACTCGCCGCGCTGGGACTCGGCGTACGCGAATGTTGTTCCTGGACTAAATCTTCCGCCGTATGCCCGGGCCGACCTCGACCACGTGTCCGACCTGTCTATGCGGCCGACCGACCTCGAGTACGACCGCTACATCTGGCTCGTCGAGCAGATGAAGCGCGCGAACTACGATGACGATCTGCTGCCGAAGGTCATGAGTTTCGCCGTCGAGGACGTCTTCGTCAGTGCGATCTTTGCGGTCGCCTGCGACGTGCTGGCGACGATCGGTGAGGACTACTCCAAGCCCCTGGCCGACGTTCGTGACCTGCGCGCCTGGGCAGACCGCTTCCGCGCCGGCGTCGTCGGCGCAGCCAACGACCGCAACGGTGCTGCGCGGGATTTCGACCTGCGCGCGAATTCCTGGATCACCACCGAGACCATCGCGGCGTTCGCACCGCTCATCTGCGGTGGACTCCCCCGCGACCGGGAACGCGCACTGCTCCGGCTGTTCGACGGCCCGCGCTTCTGTGGGCATCCCGACCTTCGGTACGCGGTCCCGCCGTCGACGTCGCCGATCTCGGCCGACTTCCGTCCGCGCGAGTACTGGCGCGGCCCGGTGTGGCCGGTCATGACCTGGCTGTTCAGCTGGGCGTTCGCGCGTCGCGGCTGGACCGAGCGGTCCGCGCGGCTCCGCGAGGAAGGTCTGCGTCAGGCCACCGACGGCTCGTTCGCCGAGTACTACGAACCGTTCACCGGCGAACCTCTCGGCAGCATGCAGCAGAGCTGGACCGCGGCGTCGGTGCTGGACTGGCTCGACTGAGTACACCGGGTCGACTACCTGGGAGGTAGTGGCCTACCTGCGCTTCCGCGCGCAGTCTGGAGACACGACAGTCTCTCCAGGAGGTGTCCGATGACCACTCAGCCGATTGCCACCACGATCCGCGTGCGCCACCGCCCGGCCCCGCCGCCGCGACCTGTGGCGTCGACCCCGAAGTGGCTGACCGCGGTGATGAAGTGCGACAAGGCGCTGTCGTTCTGGTTTGTCCCCGCCGGCTTTCTGTTCGCGCCCTTGCTGCTGATCCTCGATCCGTGGCCCGTTGCCCGGACCGTCACCCTCGTCGCGATCTCCCTCTGCGGATTGTGGCTCGGGGTCCTCGGGGTGTTCATGGCCGTCGGACTCGCCCACGTGTTGCGTTCCGGGGACGTGCTTCCGGACGAGTATTGGTACCGATTGCTCGACTACCACCCGCCCCGGGGCATGAAGTAGCGCCACTCTTTCCGTTCCCGCTCACCTGACAACGCTGGCTGCCGGCCTTGTCGTGAGACAGGTTGGTAGCCAGGGTGGGCGCGAACGGATTACGTGATCGGATCTCAATCTACCTGCACGTAGACCCGACAAATGATGGCGGCGCCGCTGGTGCCCGACGCGCGTAGCACACCATTACAAAGCCGTCACACTGCTGAAACACGCCACTTGTTTCATAACAGGGGACGGCGTCCACTCCCAAGAGTCACCACCGGAACACCAGATGGCCACGGAAGAGACGCCGAACCAACAACCCCTACGAGCGCGCAGCGCCCGACTGAGACATGGAGGAGCATCGTGACGATCGAGAGTGCCAAGGCCCTGGAGTTCCGCGTGACCAGCGATGGCTTCAAGGACCTGCCGAAGATGCCCGAGGCGGAGTACCCCGGCACCGAGGGCTTCATCGGCGACGTCTACGAGAACCCGGACGGCAGCCCGATGTGCAGCGGGTACTTCGAGCTCCGCCACACCGATGAGCCGCTGTACTACGAGTACGAATACGACGAGATGAAGGTCGTCCTCGAGGGCGAGTTCCTGTTGGAGAACAAGGAAACCGGCCAGAAGACGGTCGCCAAGGCCAAGGACGCGATCTTCTTCCCCAAGGGCTCGAAGATCTATTTCAGCACCCCCGACTATGCGCTCGCCTTCTACACCGGTCTGCGCGACGCCACCCTCCTCTGATCGGTGGCCATGTCGCAGATCGCGTACTCCAGCGTGCCGGTGTGGGCGCGGCCTGGTGACCTGGTCGAGCCGACGACCCCCACGCCGACCGGCAGCTCCTATCTGCTGGTCGGTGTCGGGGACGTCGCCGACACCCTGGGTCGCTGGGAGGCCGACTTACCGCCGCTGGCCACCAACCGGATCCACGGCAACGCCGACGCCGCCGCCGACCAGCTCGGGGTCGCGCTCACCGAGGCCACCGTCGGGGTCCGGGTCTGGATCGTCGCCGACGCCGGCTCGGCACTTCGGCTGCGTGCCGTCGCCGTCAAAGCCGGCCTCGAAGACGACGAGATCGAAGTTCTGGCAATCGATTCCGCCGGCCGCGTGGAGGCTGATGTGTTCTGTTCACACTGTCGGTCGGTGACCCGTGCCCGGGTGGCGATCGACGACGTCATCCCCTGCGCCGGTTGTCGGCGCGACCTGCTCGTCTATCACCACGTGTCCCGTCGGACAGGCCAGTACCTGGGCTTCATGGTCGACGCCGAGACCGCCCAACCCCTGTCCACCGGTGAGGAGGTCGAACTGTGAGCATCACAGTCGCAGCACCTGATTCGGCCGAAACCGCCGCAACGTCGACGAGCCGCGCCGACCGCGCGGCCACGATGCAACTCGTCGTGACCGCGCTCGACGCCACCGTCGCCGGCATCCGCAGCATCACGCTCGCGGACCCGAACGGTCGCGCGCTCCCCGGTTTCGTACCGGGCAGCCATCTGGTGGTGCACGCGGGTGAGCACACCAATGCCTACAGCCTGACCGGCGACGGCACCCACCCCATGCAGTACTCGATCTCGGTCCTCAAGGTCGACGACGGCAACGGCGGATCCCGCTGGTTGCACGAAGAACTCGCCGTCGGACACCTGCTGACCGTCGGGCTCCCCCGTAGCGCCTTCGCACCGATCGCCCGCGCCCGCAAGCACCTGCTGGTCGCCGGCGGGATCGGGATCACCCCGATGGTGTCCCACCTGAGGGCCGCCGTGCGTTGGGGACGCGACGTGCAGTTGCTGTACGTGTTCCGCGAGGAAGCCGCCGCCCACCTCGACGACGTCACGGTGCTCGCCCGGGCCCGTGCCGAACTGTTCACCGACCGTCTCTCGTTCACCGAGCGCCTGGATGAAGCGCTTCGTGCCCAGCCGGTCGGCACCCACCTCTACGTCTGCGGACCGTCGGCGATGATCGACGCCGTCGTCGGTGCGGCGATCGCGGCCGGCTGGCCCGAGTCCCGAATCCACTTCGAGCGCTTCGGCATAGACGCACTCGATGCCGGTGACCCCTTCCGCGTCGAGCTCACCGAATCCGGCCGGAGCATCGACGTCCCGTCCGGGACGAGCATGCTCGAGGCCCTGGAAGAGGTGGGCGTCGAGGTCCCGAATCTGTGCCGGCAGGGCGTGTGCGGCGAATGTCGCATCCCCCTGTCCGGCGGATCACCCATCCACCGCGATCTCTACCTCAGTGCCGAGGAGAAGTCCGCCGGTGACGCCATCATGCCGTGCGTCTCCCGCGCCGCCGACGGTTGCACCTTGGAGGTTCCCCTGTGACAAGCACACTCGACAACGTGGCCGCCGAGACGGCGGCCGACCTGATCGCCGGCTTCCCGTTCCCCTTCCTCGAAGACCGGTACCGATACAGCACCAACGTCGAACCAGCCGAGCAACCCGTCACGACGCCCGCGGGTCAGTGGGGCACCGCCGTGGTCGACATCGACTGCGAGTACCGCGCGGAACTCGACCAGCGCGCGGTGATCCTCGCCGCCGACCCGACCCGCCACGCCGTACTCCCCCACATGCTCCCCGCGGCGTGGGACGCGATGTTCACCCTCATGCGCGAACTCGACGCCGCGTATCCGGAGCAGATGCAGCTGCGCTCGACGGGACCCGACGAATGGTTGTGGCGCAACGGCATCCTCGGGATCGAACAACACTTCCGCTACGGGGACGCGACCACCCTCCCCGACGAACCGTTGCGGTACATCACTTCTCAGGTCCAGGAGGATATCGCCCTCCTCGACCAGCGCAACGACCAGCTCTTCGTCGACGCCGGCGTGGTGACCTTCGCCGCCGACTGGAGTTTCGGCTTCGACGTCGGCATGAGCTTCCTCGAAATCCACGGGCCCGTCCCGCGGGTGCGCAAAGAGGGTGTCATCACCCGAGCACACGAATTCCTCAAACGCCTTCAGCCGCACCAGCCCTACCGGCGGACCAACTGGACACTTACCATCGATCGTCGCCTCGACGTGTCGACGGAGCTCTACCCGGAGTGGGGCCCCGACCGCGAGAGCATCCAGTTCGTCGACGATGCCGAGTTCGGTCGCCGCGTACACCTGCGCGTCGAGGTGCAACACCTGATCCGCCTGCCCGACTCGGGCGCGGTCATGTTCCTGATCCGCACCTACATGCTCCCCCTGGAGCAGCTGGCCACCGTCGACCCGTGGCGGCGTCGTGCCGCCGAGGTCCTGGCCGAGCTGCCCGCGGACATGGCCGAGTACAAGGGCATCATCAAGTACCGGGATCGCGCGGCGCAGTGGTTGCGCGACGCCGCACCGACCCCGCCGGCACCGACCGGCCCGGGCATGCCGGTCTGGCCGGCCACTCCCCCGGCGATCGACACCACCGGGGCCGCTTTCCTCGTGGTCGCCATCGGCGACAGCGCCGAGACCGCGCACGTCTCGCGCAACTGGGTCGCGGCGGCCGAGGCCGTCGGCGCCACCCGGCTGCTCGTGCTCGACACCCTCACCGACGAGCAGGATCGTGCGGCCCTCGACGCCGCACTCGGCGAAGCACTCACCGGCACCCGGGTCCTCGTCACCGGCGGCCAGTACGACGTGATGACCGCCCTGGCGATCGCGCGCGAGGCCGGAGCCGTCCCCGCCGAACTGTCGTCCTTCGTCGTCCACACCCGCGATCTGCCGCTCTACTGTGCGCACTGCCGCAACACCTTCCGCGTCGAGGGACGTGCCGGCGGGATCGTCACCTGTCCCGGTTGTGCTCGGGATCTGGAGATCCACGAGCACCATTCGTCGACGATGGGCAGCTTCCTGGCGTCGGCCGCGGGAGGTGATGCATGACGGCACCAGCCATCCCCGCACACCTGCACCCGGGGTATGCGACCGCGCCACGTCCGATGCGCGTCGCCGCCGTTCGACGACTGACCGGGGACATCACCCACTTCCGGTTCGCACCACTCGCCGACGCCCCACAGGTACTGACGCCTTACCAACCGGGTAGCCATCTCATCGTCACGGCCGGTGACCACCGCAACGCCTACTCGCTCGTCGACGACGGTATGTTCCCGAACACCTACGGCATCTCGGTCCTGCGCCGCGGCGCCGGTGGAGGCTCGGATTGGTTGCACGACAACCTCACCGAGGATGCGATCGTCGAGGTGGAGGGGCCCCGGTCGATGTTCGCGCCGATCCTCGACCAGCGGGGAGCGCTGCTGGTGGCCGGCGGCATCGGCGTCACCCCGGTCTTGTCGCACGCTCGGGCGCTGGCGCGGGAGGGGCGTCGTGCCGACATCGTCTACTCCTACCGGCCCGGCAGCGGCGCCCACCTCGACGATCTCCGTGCGCTCGCCCAGCAACCCAACGTCACCCTGCACGAGGTCTCGGGGATCGACGCCACGACGGAACTGCTCGCCGAGAGATTCCGGTCGCAACCGCTCGGGACCCACGCCTACGCGTGCGGACCGGCCACCCTGCTCGACACCTACACACAGCTCGCCGCGCAGGCCGGATGGCCCACGGCGCGAGTTCATCTCGAACGATTCGCCGCACCCGAACAGGAGCCCGGCGACCCGTTCACCGTGACGCTCTCCTCGACCGGTGCCCGGATCGACGTCCCGGCCGGGGTGTCCCTGCTGCAACGACTCCTCGACAGCGGCGTCGAGGTGCCCAACCTGTGCCGCCAGGGTGTCTGCGGCGAATGTCGAATCCCCGTGCGCGCAGGCGCCATCGAACACCGCGACCTCGTCCTGTCCGACGAGGAGAAGGCGCTCGGCGACGCGATGCTGTGCTGTGTCTCACGGGGCCAGAGCATCGAGGTGGACCTGTGACCACAGAAGCGATCCCGACCGCATCGGCCCGCGAGTACCTGTCCGGCCCGGTGGACCACCTGTCCAATCTGCCGTGGCCGTTTCCCGACGACCTCGAAGAGTTCTCCTACAGCGTAAACGTCGAACCCGCCCGCAACCCCCGTCGCACCCGTGCCGGCGAATGGGGAAGGCGCCTGGTCGATCTCGGCGGTGCGGAATACCCGGAGATGATGGCCGAACGCCGCCGGATCCTCGACAGCGACCCGTCACGCGTGCGGGTTCGCGCCGGTATGGAGGTCGCCTGCTGGGACCTGTTGCTCTACTACCTGCGCGACCTCGGCATCTCGTATCCCGACATCATGCACCTTGACGAGTACGGTGACGGCAGGTTCCACTGGCGCAACGAGATCCTCGGCACCGACCAGGAATTCGTGCTCGGCGACCCCGACTCGCTGCCCTACGGGCCCATGGAGTTCCTGGCGCGTGAGGTGCCCGACGACCTCCTGCTCGTCACCGAACGCGACGGGCGCCTGTACTTCGACGCCGGTGTGGTGACCTTCGCCGCGGCGTGGTCGGTCTCCTTCGATGTCGGTATGGACATGTACGAGATCCACGCCCCGGTCCCGCGCATGCTTCGCGAGGGCATCGTCGCCCGCGCCGAACAGTTCTTGCGCAATCTACCGGCGGATCAGGTGTACCGCAGGGTGAACTGGACTCTCTCGGCGTCGGATTCGCACAAGCTCGACGTCAGTCTCGAAGAGCTGCCGGCCTGGGCGGGTGACGTCCCGGGCATGATCGCCGACGGCGATTTCGGCAGGGCACGCCTGCGAATCGAGCTGGAACACTTCGTCCGGTTGCCGATGTCGGGTGCCGTGACGTTCAATATCCGGACATTCATGGCCTCGCTGGAGGATGTGAAACGAATACCCGAGTGGGCCAACCAATTGGCGACCGTCATCGAGACACTCGGTGAGGACATCGCCGCCTACAAGGGATTCCTCGACTATCGCGACAACGTCGTCGCCTATCTACGCGGTCAATGACGCCCGTGAGCTGCTGGTGTAAGTAACCCGGACCTCAGAGTCTCCGAACCGAAAGATCGCCCATGGAACCGATACTCGCGGCTAACGCCGACCTGGCCTGGATGCTGGCGGCCTTCGTCTTCGTCCTGTTGATGTTCCCCGGCCTCGCCTTCTTCTACGGCGGCATGGTCGGCTCCAAGAACGTCCTGAACATCATGTCGATGGTCATCTCCACTCTCGGGATCACCGCTGTGCTCTATGTCGTCATCGGTTACGGACTCGTGTCCGGCCCGTCGGTGGGCGGTTGGGGCCTCATCGGCAACCCGACCGACTTCATCGGCTTGACCAACTGGTTGACCGACGACGCATCGGGGGCGACCCAGACGCTGTACTTCGCGGCCTGGTTCATCCTGTTCGCCGCCATCACCATCGCCATCGTGGCCAGCGGCGCTGCCGGCCGCATGAAGTTCTCGGCGTGGCTGGTCTTCGCGCCGATCTGGCTGCTGGTGGTGTACTTCCCCCTGGCCCACTGGGTCTTCTCGGCCGACGTCGACGACGACTACAAAGGCGGCTTCCTGCTGAACAAGCTCGAGATCGTCGACTACGCAGGCGGAACCGCGGTCCACATGAACTCCGGCGTCGCCGCGCTCGCACTCGCCGTCGTGCTCGGTGCCCGCAAGCGTCGCATGGAGCGTCCGCACAACGTGCCGATGACCATGCTCGGTGGCGGCATCCTGTTCTTCGGATGGTTCGGTTTCAATGGCAGCTGTGCCCTCGGCGCCAACTTCCTCGCCCAGTCGGTCATCCTGAACACCCTGCTCGCCGGGTCCGCCGGCATGATCGGCTTCGCGATCATCGAGAAGTGGCGTGAAGGTCATGTCACCTCGCTGGGCATCATCACCGGCGTCGTCGCAGGTCTGGTCGGTATCACCCCGGCGGCCAGCAGCATGGCCCCGCTCGGTGCCCTGCTCGTGGGCATCTTCGCCGCCGCGGTCGTCGCTTTCCTGCTCAGCTTCAAGTCGAAGCTGAAGGTCGACGAGACCCTCGACGCCTTCGCCGTACACGGCATCGGCGGCATCGTCGGTACCTTCTGCATCATCCTGTTCGCCACCGATGCCGCTCCGGCCGGCGTCCAGGGCGTCTTGTTCGGCGGCGATCCCGAGATCATCTGGCGTGAGCTCGCCGGTATCGCGATCACCTGCACCTACTCGTTCGTGATGACCTGGCTCATCGCGAAGGGTCTCGACAAGGTGATGGGGATCCGCGTCGACGACGAGACCGAGATGGTCGGCCTCGACACCGTCCTGCACGCCGAGACCGCCTACGAGATCCCCAGCGCGAGCGTCGGTCATCCGGGCGGCGGCCTGGGCTCGCTGTTGCCGTCGGCAGCCGCCGATTCGGTGGAGAAGTCGATGCCTTCCTCGACTCCGCCCGCGCAGGTCTGACCGCGCGGAGAAAGTGAGCAACGGCCCGGGGCCCACCGTGAGAACGGTGGGCCCCGGGTCTTTTTCGTCCCGTCACATGAGGCGCCGAAACGACACCGACCGCTCACTCGGCGGAAACAGGGACGAAACAAACGGCCGGTCTACTAGCGGTAGACATTGATTCACACGAGTGGACAATCGGACAAGCACCACCTAGAGTCGACCCCGGAGCGCATCATGACCACCACCGAAACCCCCGACCCCAGCACCCTCGCCGACCTGTGTGCGGCGAACGAGATCAAGTTCATCCTCGCCATGTTCGTCGACCTCCGCGGCAAGCCGTGCGCCAAGCTGGTGCCGGTCGAGGCCGTCGACGAACTCGCCACGGAAGGTGTGGGTTTCGCAGGTTACGCGGTCGGTGCGATCGGCCAGGAACCCAAGGATCCCGACCTCATCGCGGTCCCCGACGTCAGCTCCTTCCTCCCCATCCCGTTCATCAAGGAAGGCCTCGCCGTCGTCCAGTGCGACCCGCACGTCGAGGGCAAGCCGTGGCCGTTCGCGCCGCGCAACATCCTCAAGACCCTGATCGCCCAGACCGCCGACGCCGGCTTCGAGCCGTGGGTGGGCGCCGAGGTCGAATACTTCCTGCTCAAGCGCGCTGACGATGGTTCGCTCGTCACTGCCGACGCGGCCGACGACTCCGACCAGCCGTGCTACGACGTCCGCGGACTCACCCGGATGTACGAACACCTCACCGCGGTGTCCACTGCCATGAACCAGCTCGGCTGGAGCAACTACGCCAACGACCACGAGGACGGCAACGGACAGTTCGAGCAGAACTTCAAGTACGCGGATGCGCTGACCACCGCCGACCGGGTCGTCGCCCTGCGCTACCTCCTCTCGGCCATGGCCGCCGAGAAGGGCATGATCGCCACTTTCATGCCGAAGCCGTTCGCCGACCGCACCGGCTCGGGACTACATTTCCACCTCTCCCTCACCAAGGGCGGCGAGCCGGTCTTCCCGCAGGTCAGCGACGACGATCGCGGACTCGGCCTGTCCGACACCGCCTATGGGTTCATCGGCGGCATCCTCGAGCACGCGCCGGCACTGCAGGCCGTGATCGCACCGACCGTCAACTCCTACAAGCGAACCGGCGCCACCGCCACCCGCTCGGGTGCGTCCTGGGCGCCGCGCAAGGCCACCTACGGTGGCAACGACCGGACCCACTACATCCGCGTTCCCGACGACCAGCGCGTGGAACTCCGCGGCGGCGACGGATCGGCCAACCCATACCTGGCCGCAGCCGCGTTGCTCGGTGCCGGCCTGGACGGCATCAAGCGGAGCCTCGACCCCGGAGCCGTCGGCGGTGCACCCAGCCACATCGCCGAACTGCCCCTCACCCTGCTGCACGCGGTCGAGGCCTTCGAAGCCGACGCCGTCGTCGCGGGCGTGCTCGACGCCGCACTCCCCCAGGACTGGCCGGAAGACCAGGGCAGGGTGTCGACCTACTTCTCGAACCTCAAGCGCGAGGAGTTCTTCAACTGGCACGCCGCGGTCTCCCCGTGGGAAGTCGACCAGTACCTCACTGCCTTCTGACGCGACCGAACCCGGCCGCCGAACCACATCCCAACTCCCCCTTCGACGTAAAGGATTCGACAATGTGCGGAATCGTCGGATTGCATCTGCGTAATCCCGATCTTCATCCCCGGCTCGGCGCCATGCTCGCCGAGATGCTCGGTGAGATGCAGGATCGCGGCGCGGACTCGGCCGGTATCGCGGTTTACGGCAACCCCGAGTGGGCGCCTCCCGGCCACGGCTGTGTCTCGCTGCTCGAACTCGACGTCCTGCCCGACGAGGTCTCGTCGACCCTGAGCGCGGCGCTCGGTGTGCCCGTCGCCGCCCAGCTCGTCGACGCCACGCTGGTCGCGTCGGCGCCGGTCGGTGCCGAAGAACTCCTCGGCGCGGCCCGTGCCGCCTACCCGGACGCGCTGGTCGCCGGCTTCGGCTCGGACCTCACCGTCCTCAAGGGTGTCGGCGCACCTCGCGACCTCACCGAATCCTGGGGCCTGGCAACTGCTTCCGGTTGGCAGGGCGTCGGCCACACCCGGATGGCCACTGAGTCGGCGGTGACCCCGTCCGGTGCTCACCCCTATGCCGTGGGTCCGGAGCAGTGCCTGGTGCACAACGGCTCGTTCGCCAACCACGCCACCATCCGACGCGAGTTGCGTGCCCAGGGTGTCGAATTCGACAGCGAGAACGACACCGAGGTCGGCGCCCGCTTCGTCGCGCACCAGCTCGCCGCCGGCAAGGACGTCGAGACCGCCCTCAAGGAGGTGTGCGCCAACTTCGACGGCTTCTACACCCTCGTGGTCTCCAACCGCGACTCCTTCGCCGTCGTCCGCGACGCCATCGCCTGCAAGCCCGCGGTGATCGCCGAGACCGACGACTGGGTCGCGATCGCCAGCGAGTACCGCGCCCTCGCCAAGCTGCCCGGCGTCGAGAACGCCCGCATCTGGGAGCCCGAGCCCGAGGTGGTCTACGCATGGACACGGTGACACTCCCACAACCAGGGATCCTCGAACAACCCGGGACGCTCGATCCCACCACCTCCCCCACCGACACGGCGAAAGCTGAGACGATGAGCCCCAACCACCACTTCGATCTCGCGAACACCCCACTGCGAGAGATCAACTCGGCGCTCCACGATGACATCTCCGGTGAGATCGTCATCGACAACCCCGCCGGCGCCCACAGCGTCGCGGCCGGCGTCAACGCCCCGGTCAAGATCACCGTCAACGGTCACGTCGGCTACTACGCCGCCGGCATGAACCAGCAGGCGGAGGTCACCATCAACGGCAACGCCGGCACCGGTGTCGCCGAGAACATGATGAGCGGCAGCGTCATCGTCAAGGGCAACGCCTCGCAGTCGGCCGGCGCCACCGCACACGGCGGCCTGCTCGTTGTCGAGGGTGACGCCGCGGCCCGCTGCGGCATCTCGATGAAGGGCGTCGACATCGTGGTCGGCGGCAACGTCGGGCACAACAGCGCGTTCATGGCACAGGCCGGCCGCCTGGTCATCCGCGGCAATGCCGGTGACGGCCTCGGCGACTCCATCTATGAGACCCGCATCTACGTCCGCGGCGAGGTCGCCTCGCTGGGCGCCGACTGCATCGCCAAGCCGATGCGCGAGGAGCACCTCGAGGAGCTCGCCGGCCTGCTCAAAGCCGCAGGGTACGGCGACGACGATCTGACCGCCTACACCCGCTACGGATCGGCCCGCGAGCTCTACCACTTCAAGGTGGACAACGCTTCTGCCTACTGAGCCATCCCCTCGCTCCCTTCAGGTGCGAGGAGCGATAGCGAAGCCATCCCCTCGCTCCCTTCAGGTGCGAGGAGCGATAGCGAAGCCTTCCCCTCGCTCCCTTCAGGTGCGAGGAGCGATAGCGAAGCCTTCCCCTCGCTCCCTTCAGGTGCGAGGAGCGATAGCGAAGCCACCCCCTCGCTCTCTTGAGGTGCGAGGAGCGATAGCGAAGCCACCCCCTCGCTCCCTGAGGTGCGAGGAGCGATAGCGACGAGCCACGAAGGGCTGGCGACCCCCCCTCGAATCCCAGCCCCTCGCGCCGACACACACCGAAAGAGACATCACCATGACCGAGAACCTCAGCGTCGAGCAGCGCGGACTCCGTGAATCCGCCACCTACGACCGCACCACCATCGCCGCCATCCAGCGGGCCGCCGAGACCGGTATCTACGACATCCGCGGCTGGGGTGCCAAGCGCAAGCTCCCCCACTTCGACGACCTGCTTTTCCTCGGCGCCTCGATGTCGCGCTACCCGCTCGAGGGTTACCGCGAGCGCTGCGACACCGACGTCGTCCTGGGTGGCCGCAATGCGAAGTATCCGCTGCACCTGTCGACCCCGGTGACGATCGCGGGCATGAGTTTCGGTGCGCTGTCGGCCGGCGCCAAGGAGGCTCTGGGCCGAGGGGCGTCGGAGGTCGGTACGTCGACCACCACCGGTGACGGCGGCATGACCCCGGAGGAGCGCGGTCAGTCCAAGCACCTCGTCTACCAGTACCTGCCCTCGCGTTACGGCATGAATCCCGACGACCTGCGCAAGGCCGACGCCATCGAGGTCGTCCTCGGTCAGGGCGCAAAGCCTGGCGGCGGCGGAATGCTGCTGGGGCAGAAGATCTCCGAGCGCGTGGCCGGCATGCGCACCCTCCCGCAGGGCATCGACCAGCGCAGCGCCTGCCGGCACCCGGACTGGACCGGTCCCGACGACCTCGCGATCAAGATCAACGAGTTGCGCGAGATCACCGACTGGGAGAAGCCGATCTACGTCAAGGTCGGCGCCAGCCGCACCTACTACGACGTGAAGCTGGCGGTGCACTCCGGCGCGGACGTGGTCGTGGTCGACGGCATGCAGGGCGGCACCGCGGCCACCCAGGAAGTCTTCATCGAGCACGTCGGCATCCCGACGCTCGCCGCCATCCCGCAGGCCGTGCAGGCACTGCAGGAACTCGGGGTGCACCGTGAGGTCCAGCTGATCGTCTCCGGCGGCATCCGCAACGGCGCCGACGTCGCCAAGGCGATGGCTCTCGGCGCCGACGCCGTCGCGATCGGCACCGCCGCCCTGATCGCGTTGGGCGACAACGATCCCCGCTACGCCAAGGAGTACGAGGCACTCGGCTCGGCGGCCGGCTACTACGACGACTTCCAAGACGGTCGCGACCCGGCCGGCATCAGCACCCAGGACCCGGAACTGTCGGCGCGATTCGACCCGGTCCTCGGCGGCAAGCGCCTCGCCAACTTCCTGCGGGTCATGACGATGGAGGCCCAGACCATCGCCCGCGCGTGCGGCAAGGCGCACCTTCAGCACCTCGAGCCCGAGGACCTCGTCGCCATCACGATCGAGGCCGCGGCGATGGCACGGGTGCCGATGGCCGGAACCAACTGGATTCCGGGGAGTGGGCTGTGAGCGCGGCAAACACGACCGCATCGGTCGTCATCGTCGGTGGCGGCCTCGAAGGCGCCGCCACCGCATGGGCACTCGGTCAGCGCGGCATCACCGATGTGGTGGTCTGCGAACGTGACACTGTGGGCGGCGGGATGACCGGCAAGTCGTCGGGCATCGTCCGCTGCCACTACGGCGTCAGTTCGCTCGCCGCGATGGCGGCGGTGGGCCTCGAGGTCTTCGAGAAGGCCGAGGAGATCTTCGGTACCGACATCGGCTTCCGACAGACCGGCTATGTCGTCGGCGTCGGCGAGGCGAACGTCGAGAACCTGCGGAAAAGCCTTGCGGCGCAGCGGGAGGTCGGCGTCCAGACCGAGGAGATCGACGCCGCAGAGGTCGCAAAGATGTGGCCGGCAGCCGATCTCGAACCGTTCGCGGCGTTCGGGTGGGAGGAGCGCGGCGGTTATGGCGATGCCTACCAGACCGCCCAGGCATTCGCGGCAGCCGCGCGTGCCACCGGCATCAAGATCCGCCAGGGCACGACGGTCACCGAGCTGGTCGTCGACGGGGGCCGGGTCACCGGCGTCCGCCTGGCCGACGGCTCGACGATCTCCGCCGACACCGTCGTCGTGGCGACCGGTGTGTGGTCCAAGCCCTTCCTGGCACCGCATGGCATCGACGTCCCGATCTCGGTCCATCGCGAACAGATCGTGATGATCCATCCGGGGGAGGATCTCGGTGAGGTCCCCGTGTTCTCCGACCTCGTCTCCCTGCAGTACGTCCGCCCGGATGTCCGCGGTGAGATCCTGTTCGGCAACAGTGATCTCAAGGAACTGCAGACCGCAGACCCGGACAACTACAGCAACCGCGTGGACAGCGACTTCGTTGACCTCACCGTGGACAAGGTGGGTACCCGATTCCCCGGGTTCACCGAGCCGGCGATCACCAGCAGCTACGCCGGTTGCTACGACGTGACGCCGGACTGGAATCCGATCATCTCCCGGGGACCGCTCGACGGCCTCGTGCTGGCGGTCGGGTTCAGTGGCCACGGCTTCAAGATCTCACCGGCGGTCGGCAGGCTCGTCGCCGATCTCGTCGTCGACGGACACAGTTCGGACCCGCGAATCCCGGAGTCGGACTTCCGCTTCACCCGGTTCGCCGAGGGCGACCCGCTGAAGACGAGGTTCCCGTACGTGGGAGCAGGAGAGATGCGCTGAGCGTTCCCGAGCGGTGTGCACGGGGGTGAACCGACGAGAGGACGCGACAACATGTGTCAGACAGTGAACGACCTCGCTCACTATGCTGGCGAGGTGACCGACGACCCTTTGATCCGTAACCAATCTGGCATCGCACGGGAGCGCCCCGTCGACCAGTCGGTCGAGGAACTCGAGCTCGAGACTGCCATCGCGCACAACGTGCGCCGGCTGCGTCGTCAGCAGGGACTGTCGGTGGGTGACATGGCGACCCGCGTCGGCATCTCCAAGGCGATGCTGTCGAAGATCGAGAACGCTCAGACCTCGTGCAGCCTCAGCACCCTCGCCCGCCTGGCCACCGGTTTCGATGTCTCGGTGACGTCGTTGTTCCGCGGCGCGGAGATGGAGCGGTCGGCCGTCTTCGTGAAGGCGGGGGAGGGCAACGAGATCATCCGTGAGGGTTCACGCGAGGGGCACGAGTACGAGTTGCTCGGATCGCTTCGCGGAGAACACAAACGACTCGAATGTCTGCTGGTGACCCTGACGGAGAAGTCGGTGACCCAGCCGCTGTTCCAGCACGCCGGTACCGAGTTCCTGTACGTCCTCGAGGGCGTGATGGACTACGCGCACAGCCGGTCGGTGTACCGGATGCATCCCGGCGATGCCCTCCAGCTCGACGGCGAAGGAGCGCACGGGCCGGTCGAACTCGTCGAACTGCCCGTGCGCTTCCTGTCGGTCATCGCGTTCCCCGACTCCGCGGTCTGACGCCCCTGCTCCTCGAGTGGCCCGGAGCTTGCGGAGGGCGTACACCCTGTTCCTTGAGTAGCCCGGAGCTTGCGAAGGGCGTATCGAAAGGACTCGTGCCCGGCCTCAGAACTCCTCGGCTCCGATGAGCGCGGCGTCGGGAGAGACCTTGTGCTTGTTGGTCTTGACCAGTGCCACCGCACCGAGTGCGACCGCGCAGTAGCCGACGGCGAACCACCACGGGGCGACGTCGCCGAACCATTCGGCGAGGTAGGAGACCAGGACCGCGGCGACCGCCGCACCCGCCCAGCGCAGGAAGCTGAAGCCGGCGCTGGACACCGAGCGGGGGGTGTCGTTGCCGCCCGAGGCCATGGCGAGGTCGGTGAACAGGGTGTTGAGGATGCCCGAGGGAAGACCGGACAGGACGACCGCGAGACCGATGAGCCAGATCTGGTCGGACAGCGTTCCGACCGCGGCGAGGGCCATGACGATGCCGTAGCCGGTGATCGCGACGAGCACACCACCCTTCTCGCCGACGACCCGGGCGAGCGGGGTAGCGACGAACACACCGGCGATTGCGGTGAGCAGGCCCCAGCCGAAGAAGACCAGGCCCGCGTGAATGGGCCGGAGTCCCATGGCGATCGGTGCCCAGGCGATGACGGTGAACAGGGCGCCGGTGTAGAAGGCCGACCCGATACCGGCGATGGTGAGCGTGCGATTGCGCAGGGCCTTGAGCGGATCGACGATGCTGACCCGGGCACGTTCCGACCGCGGGCCGTCGGAGGGGAGCATGATGGCGCACAGCACGGCGCCGACGAACATGAGCAGCGCGGTGCCGCCGAAGGGGGCACGCCAGCTCCATTCACCGAGAGTCGCCCCGAGCAGGGGGCCGACGGCGAGGCCGATCCCCAGGGCCGCCTCGTACATCATGATCGCGCCCTGCCTGCTGCCCTTGGCGGAGGAGACGATGAACGCGAGCGCGGTGGCAAGGAAGAAGGCGTTACCCAGGCCCCAGAGCACGCGGAAGGCGATCAGCTGATCGATGTTGCTCGCGAAGACCGAGACGCCGGCGGCCACGACGATCATCACCAGGCCGACGGTCAGTGTCCGCTTGGGGCCGAAACGGTAAGCGGCCCAGCCGGTCAGCAGCATGGCCACACACTGCACACCGACGTACACACCGAACAGCAGGGTGAGCTTGTTCGCGGGAGCGTTGAGCGCCTGGGCGATGCTGTGCAGGATCGGGTCGACGAGACCGATGCCCATGAAGGCGATGGTCGCCGCGAACGCGGTGATCCACACGGCGCGGGGCTGCATGCGGAACATGGCGAGGAGCGAGGTGTTCTGCGCGTCGTCGGCGTGTGTCGGGTTCGACGCGCCGGTGGCGGCCTTGTCTTCGGTGACGGTCATTTGGGTCCTCTGAACGGGGGCTGGTTGTCGGAGACGGGGGACGTGGATCGGGCGAGGGGTCAGTTCTCGGCCGTCTTGGCATCCACCGCCGCTGAGGTCTGTGCGGGGTGATGATCGAGCTCGTCGCGGAGCGCTTGCAGTGCCGGAGCGGCCGCGGCGAGCGCTTCGAGATGTTCGGGGCTCAGGTTGGCCAGGGCGTCGGTGAGGGCTACGTCGCGGCCGAGGCGGATCCGTTCGACCAGTTCGCGACCATGGTCGGTGAGATCGACGAGTACGGCACGACGATCGGCAGGATCGGGTCGGCGTTCCACCAGTTCGTGCTTGGTGAGTCCGTCGATCACCGACGTCGCGGTGGGCATCCGGATCGACTCACGTTCGGCGAGCTCACCCATGCGCATCGGGCCGTGATCGGCCAGGACGTTGATCGCCGATGTCTGGGCGGCGGTCAGTTCGACGACAGGTGTGCGTCGTCGAAGCGACAGGTAGAGCCGCGTGATGCTCGGCCGGAGGGCCGAGGCGAGTCGAGCGGCATCTGGAACAGTCACATTTCGAAACTCTAATACTTAGACGCTCGAAGTAATACCTCGCGACGCTGTGAGATCGACGACACCAGCCCGGCCCAGGTCGGCCAGGCGAGAGCCTGCGGGTGCCCGATCCTTCGCTGGTTGAGTAGGCGAGGAGCCTGCGACGAGCCGTATCGAAACCGCCGGTCAGACCCCGATCGCGGTCCCACCGTCGCGCCAGATCGCCACCACTGCGGGCCGGGGCTGGGAGTTGCCACCGTCGGGCCAGTGGGATGCGGGGTTGTCAGCCGAGTGGTCATCGAGCTCACCGGGGTGCTGCACGGCGACGAGGATGCGGTCACTGTCGATGACCGGCCCGCAGGTCTCGGCACCGATCGGGACGGTCAGGAATTGTTTGGTCTCGCCACGGCGGGCGCCGTCGAGTGCGACGGCGAACAGTCCGTCGTTGGATCCGAGGGCGTTGCCGTCGGTGGAGATCCACAGGTTGCCGTGCGGATCGAAGGCCAGGTTGTCCGGGCAGGAGATGGGGCTGACCTGCGTCTTGTCGAAACCGCCGTAGTAGGTGTCGGCGGCGGTCGGGTCACCGCACACCAGCAGCAACTCCCAGGTGAACTCGGTACCGGCGTGGTCGTCGGAGATCTCGATGATCTGCCCGTTCTTGTTCTCGTTGCGTGGATTGGCCGCGTCGACGGGCGCCTTGCCGTCGGTGCCGCGGTCGCTGTTGTTGGTGAGGGCGCAGTACACCTTGCCGGTCATGGGGCTCGGCTCGATGTCCTCGGGCCGGTCCATCTTGGTGGCGCCGACGGCGTCGGCGGCCTGACGCGTGAACACCGCAACCTCTGCCGGCGACATCCCGGGCACATGCGAGCGGGCCGATCCGTCGGCGTTGCTGGTCAACAGCGGCTTCCACGACCCCTTCCCGGCGAACTTGCCCGAGGCAGGTGGTTTGCCGGACTCGTCCGGGGTGTCCCCGGTGAAGGTCGCCACGTACAGCGTGCCCTCGTCGAGGATGCGAATGTTGTGCTCGCGTGCGGTCTTCGAGAGTCCGCTCTTGATCTTGCGGGACGAGACGAACTTGTAGATGTACTCGAACTTCTCGTCGTCGCCGCTGTAGGCGACGACGGTGCCTCGGTCCGGGCAGTTCTTCACGACGTGGATGTTGGCCGATTCGTGCTTGCATCGACCCAGCGAGCTGTGTTTGACGGGGGCGGCTTTGGGGTCGTGGGGATCGACTTCGACGACGTACCCGAATCGGTTGGCCTCATTGGGTTCGACGGCGAGGTCGAAACGCTTGTCGTACCGGCCCCACTGGTGCTCGTCGTCATCGTCGGCGAAGGAGTAGCGGTCGAGGCGTTCGGCCGCCTTCGGGTCGGTGACCTTGCTCGCGTTGGCGAAGTAGTTGTTGAAGTTCTCCTCACCGGAGAGCATGGTGCCCCACGGCGTGAGACCGCCGGAGCAGTTGGCGAAGGTGCCCAGGATCGTGGTGCCGGCCGGATCCGCTGCGGTCCGGACGAACTCGCTGCCGGCGGCCGGGCCGGTCAGTCGGAACGGGCTCGACGCGGTGAGTCGCTGATTGCGCGGTCCGACAACGGGTTCCAGGGCTCCGGTGCCGTTTTTGGCGACTACCTCTACGACGGCGATACCGACCGCGGCCATCGCGATCCGCGCCTGCTGCTCGGTGGGTGCACCCTCCCGGTAACCGGTGAACATGAACGGCTCGGTGGGGTACTCGAGGTTGGCGACGAGGTAGAAGTGTCCGGGGACGCCGTCGACGGGGATGAGTCCGGCGAAGTCGTTGTTGAAGCCGAACTGTTTGGCCTGCGCTTCGGGGGTCTGCGCGGCGAAGTCGAAGTCCGGGGCGCCGGGCAGGACGGGGTCGCCCCAGCGGATCACGACTTTCTGGCGGTATCCGTCCGGGATCACCACCGCGTCCTCGGTGTTCGCCGGGACGGCGGTGAACTTCATGCCCGGCAACGGTTCTCCGGTAGCTGCACCACTCGTCGGCGACCCGGTACCGGAACCGCTGTCACCGCAGGCTGCGAGCACGGATGCCGCACCGACCGCGACCGCCGTACCCGCAGAGGTCTTGAGAACACTTCGACGAGAGACCGCGGTACGCACGACGTCGCGGAAGTACGCGTTGTCGCTGGAGTTTCCGGGGTCGGACCGGCAGGCGTCGCCGCACTTGTAGCGGCAGGTCACATGGGCACGGGACGACCTGCCGGCATCGCGACCGGCGGAGGTGAACAGCGGCAACTGGATTCGCACCCGCAGGACGCTAAGAGAGCCAGACGAACCGCCGGGTGCTCAGAAGTGAACGGAAACCGAACGCGCGGTGGCTCTTCTGCTCCCTGAGGGTGCGGGCGGAGCCGATCCCTTGCTCCCTGAGGGTGCGGGCGGAGCCGATCCCTTTGCTCCCTGAGGGTGCGGGCGGAGCCGATCCCTTGCTCCCTGAGGTGCGAGCGAAGCCGATCCCTTGCTCCCTGAGGTGCGAGCGAAGCCGACCCCTTGCTCCCTGAGGTGCGAGCGAAGCCGACCCCTTGCTCCCTGAGGTGCGAGCGAAGCGAGCCACGAAGGGCTGGCGACACGACCTCGCCTGCCCTTCATGGCTCGTCGACTTCGATACGCTCCTTCGTCGCAACTCAACCCGGCGGCTTGCGCTCCTCGCACCTCAGGCATCGGACCTGGGGTGCGCCTCGCTCTTTCGGATCAGGGAGCGAGAGGGTGGTGTCCAGGGCACGACTCTCGGGGAGCAATGGGTGCCGCGGCCGGCGGAGCTACTCAGAACCGCCCGCCGGTACCGATCCGTCCCGACGATCCGGACCCTCCGAAAGAGCCGGGACTGCGTCCGCCACTGCTGAATCCACCGCCGAAGCCGCCGGGGTAACCGCCCCGGTATCCGCCTCCGCGACCGCCGCTGACGGTGCCGCGCAGGAAGCTGTCGACCAGGATGCCGCCGAGAACCGCACCTGCGGACGACGATCCGCTGGACCGCGGCTGCTGCGACTGCTGCCAGCTCACGACGTCGCCCTGGGCGGCCATCAGCGCCTGGTCGGCGAGAGCGCCGGACTGGCGTGCCGCGGAGGTCGCCGCGACCGGGTCGGTTCCGGCGGCCTCCTGCGCGGACCGGAGAAGTCGCTGGGCCTCGGCCAGACGGGTCCGGGCGGTGGACTGGACGGCGCCGCGTCGGGTGCCGATGAAGTCCGACGCCGCGGTCACCTTCGCGGTCGCCGATTCGAGGGCCGCGGTCAACACCTGTGCGCTACGGGTGCGTTCGGCCGCGGAGTCCCGCGCGGCGTCGAGCGCGTCGTCGAGATCGGCGTCTGCGTCGACCAGCGCGGTGAACGTACCCAGGGGGTCGGCATCGAAGCCGGTGCGGGCCGCGTCGAGAGCGGTTCGTGCGGCCGCTGCGGCAGTCGCCAGTGCGGGACCGCCGTCGGCGGTCAGCGAGGCGGCCTCGGCGAGCTCGCCCTCCACCTCCTCGATCAGCGCAGGCATCCGGGACTGCGCGGCCGCGATGTTCGCATCGGCGTGATCGATCGCGTCGAGGAGCACGGTCGCCTGCTCGATGGATCCCTCGGCCGAACGGATGGCCGCGACCGCGGGACCCTGCTGCCCGACCGGTGCCGCACTCGCCGCACGACCCTGATCGGCGGTCGCCTCGGCGAAATCGATCTGCTGCCGGGCCAGTTCGACGTTCGACAGGATCGAGGCGAGTGTCTGCTCACCGTGCTTCTCGGTCAGTTCGGTGAGCTGCTGCGACGCCGGGTCGAGACGTGCGCGCAAGCCGATCAGCTGCTGGGTGATCGCGTCGAAGCGGGCGTCGGCGTTGATCAGCAGGTTGCGCATCGCGTCGAAGGCCTCGACCTGGTCGTCGAGCGCGGCGTCGGCCTCGGTGCACGAGGTGATGATCTCGACGAGCATCCTGCGGCGCTCGTCTTCGGTCTCCGGGACGTCGTCGTCGAGTCGCTGACGGATGGTGAACGACTGCGCGAGATCGCGTTTCGCCCGTTCGAGAGCCTTCGTGAACGGTGCGGTCTCGGCATGGCCGAACTCGTCGACAGCCAGCCGCAGTTCCTCTTCACTGGTGCGGATGGCGTTGTCGAGATCGGTGAGGACCTCGCGAGACCACGGATCCAGCACGTCGAGCGGTTGTTCCTCGAGTTGGTCGACGGTCAGTTCCTGTTCGCGAAGCGCTTCCAGGCTGCTGTCGATCCGACGCTGCTTGCGGCGCCGCGAATACAGGTATGCACCGCCACCGCCGACCACGACCGCTCCGCCGACGACACCGGCGGTGATGACCCCGGTGTAGCTGGGGTCGAGGGCATTCGAGAGCCCGTTGATCGCGCCCAGGCCGGCCTGCGCCCAGTTGCCCTCACGAAGCTGGGGGACGACGTCGTTGGTGGCGACGTCATCGAGGGTCGACTGGTCGAGCCCGCCGATGTCGTCCGGGGCGAACATCCGGTAGGAGCGGTCCTCGGTCGCGACCGCCAGCAGGGCGTCGTGGTCGCCGAGTTCACTGGCGATGGCAGTCCGGTCGGCCCACTGTTCGCTGGTGAGGCCGTCGAAGCTGCGGACGTACACGATCCACATCTGGATGTCGTGCTTGTTGTACAGGTCGTCGGCGGCATTCTCGAGTTCGGTCCGCTGCTCCGGCGTGATCACCTCGGCCGAGTCGACGACGTAGGTGGGCAGGCGGGCGGGCGGTTCGGCGGCGGCCGGGCCGGCTCCGACACCCGCCAGCAGCAGGGTCATTCCGAGCGCGAGACCGACTGCGCCGAGAGCTGCGGAGAGGCGACGCGTCAGGACGTGTCCCCACCCACCACGAATCGCAGGTTCCCGATGCATGATCACAAATTTAACCAGCGGCCGCATTCGGGTGAGTGTATGTCCGTCCTTGACCTCGATGGGTACCGGCACGTGCTCAGCGTCGAGCGTCGCGCCACCGGCACAGGGCCTCGACGGCGGTGAGGTCGTAGTCGGGGCCCGTCACGCCGACGGTGAGCAGACTGATGCCTTCGTCGGCCAGCGCGTCGGCACCGCGGAGCAACGCGTCGACGTCGCCGTCGAACTGCACCGCCGACGACCGTTCGATGGTCTCCGGGTCGCGTCCGACCGCAGCGCAGTGCTCGGCGAGCACCTTCGACTTGTGGCGGTACTGCTCGACGTCGTTGAAGCCGTGCCAGGCGTCGGCGTGTTCGGCGATGTACCGCAGCGTCTTCTTCTCGCCGCTGCCGCCGACGAGGATCGGGATGTCGCGGGTGGGCGCCGGGTTCAGCTTGCCCAGACGCGACTTGATGCGCGGCAGCGCCGCACCGAAGTCGTTGAGGCGCGAGCCGACGGTGCCGAACTCGTAGCCGTACTCGTCGTAATCCTTCTGGAACCAGCCGGCGCCGACACCGAGGATCAGACGTCCGCCGCTGATGTGGTCGACGGTGCGGGCCATGTCGGCGAGCAACTCCGGATTGCGGTAGGAGTTGCAGGTCACCAGCGCGCCGATCTCCACCCGAGATGTCTGTTCCGCCCACGCACCGAGCATCGTCCAGCACTCGAAGTGCTCACCCTCCGGCGCGCCGTACAGGGGATAGAAGTGATCCCAGTTGAAGGCGACGTCGACGCCCGCATCCTCGGCGCGGCGAACCGCGTTCCGGATCAGGCCGTACTCAGGAGCGTGCTGGGGCTGGATCTGGACACCGATACGAAGAGGGAAGGCCATGGCGACCAGTCTGCCTGCTTCCGGCGGCGGCGTCGACGTCTGGAGCTGTCAGCACACCGAACGGCCGCCGCGCGTGTCCCGCCCGCCGAAAACCGACTGCGAGCGGGCCGGTGTCAGAAGGGCCAGTCGACGCTGAGGTACTGCGCCTCCTGGAACGCGCGGAGACCGTCGCGAGCTCCCTCTCGTCCCAGTCCGCTCTGCTTGAAGCCGCCGAACGGAGCTGCGGGGTCGGAGACGACACCGCGGTTGATTCCCACCATCCCCGCCTGAATCCGTTCGGCAAACGCCATCGCCCGCAATGTGTCTCCGGCAAACACGTAGGCGGCGAGGCCGTGCTCGGTGGCATTGGCCAAGGCGATCACTTCGTCGTCGTCCTGCCACGTCACCACCGGAGCGACCGGACCGAACAGCTCCTCGCTCAGGATCGGCGATCCGGGTGCCACATCTGTGAGGACGGTCGGTGCGACGAAGTGCCCGGGGAGGTCTGGTAGCGGCGCCTGCCGGACCACGCGCGCGCCGCCGGCGACTGCGGTGTCGACCTGGGTGGCCAGGCGGTCACGCTCTCGCGCACTGATCATCGGCCCGATGGCCGAACCTCGGCGGGGGTCGCCGACCGCAAGGTCGCCGACTCGCCCGGCGAGGAGGGCGACGTAGTCGTCGGCCACAGTTCGGTGCACGAGTATCCGGTTCGCGGCCGTGCACGCCTGGCCGCCGTTGCGGAACTTGGCGATCATGGTTCCGGCGACGGCCTGCTCCAGATCTGCATCCTCGGTGACGATCACGGGCGCGTTGCCCCCGAGTTCCATGGAGCAGTTGACGATGCGGTCGGCTGCGGCGTGCAGGAGGAGACGCCCCACACGAGTCGACCCGGTGAATGACAGTTTCCGCACGCGCTCGTCACCGAGCCACGTGTCGACCACCGGTCCGGGGTCGGTTGTCGTGACGGTCGTGAGGACACCGTCGGGGAGATCTGCTCTGGTGAGGAGGTCGGCGATCGCCATTGCCGTCAACGGGGTTTCGGCCGCCGGCTTGAGCACGACCGAACATCCGGCGGCCAAGGCGGGCGCGACTTTCCTCGTGACCATGGCGGCGGGGAAGTTCCACGGTGTGACGAGGGCCGCCACGCCGACCGGACGATGGGTGACGATGTTGCGGCTGCCGCCGGAATTGGCGACGCCGAAGGTTCCCTCGGATCTGACCGCCTCTTCCGCGTACCAGCGGAAAAACTCTGCCGCATAACGAATCTCGGCATGGGCGTCGGACATCGACTTGCCGTTCTCCTGGGACACCAGGTCGGCGAGTGAGTCGGCGTCCTCGATCATCATCCGGTGTGCTCGCATCAAGATGTCCGAGCGGTCACGTGGTGCCCGTGACGCCCAGGAATCCAGGGCGTGATGGGCACGCCGGACGGCCTCACGGGCTTCGGCGGGACCCATGTCAGGGACCTCCGCGACGGACGCCAGGGTGGCCGGGTTTTCGACAGTGAACGTGCGGAGCTGCACGAGGGGGCTCCTCTGGGTATGCGGGCGTGCCCGGGCGCATCGCAAGTGGCGGGCTCGGGCGAGGACGGGTTCGGGCTCAGGCGGTGGCCGAGATCCACAACCAGCGGACCGCGACCTTGCCCGGATTTCGATATGAGTGAGGTATGCGTGGATCGATGAGGAGAGCTTCGCCGGCGCGCAGCAACCGAGTCGTGTCGCCCGTGTCGAACTCGAGCTCACCATCGAGAACGAGGATCAGTTCCTCTTCCTCCGAGTGCTTGTACGGGGCCACGCGAGACCGGTCTCCCGGTTCGAGGATCGCTTCGAGCACCTGAATCGTCTTGGCGTTCTCGGGTGTTATGTAGCGATCTCGGTAGACCCCGGAGGGATGCACTGCGTGTCGGTGGGGCTCTCGTCCGCCGGGATCCGGGGAGCTCTCGTCTGCGGGCTGGTCGGGGCCCGGCATCAAGGCCGACATCGGGATGTTGAGCGCGCCGGCGATTCGTAGCAACGATGTGAAGGACGGATTTGTTCGTCCGCGCTCCACCAGCGACAGGAAACCGATGGAGAGTCCGGTCTGCTCTGCGAGCTGCCCCAACGTCATCGAGCGCTTCTTGCGATTCCGCCGTACTTCCGCACCGAGCTGTTCGGCGTCGTCGGGGCCGCTCGTCGGGGCCTCGGACGGAGGGGGTGGAGTCGACATGTCGCAGTCAGCCTACATTCTCGCCGACGAGATCGAGCAGCTCAGCCGGGTCACAACGACTCCCTCAGTCGTTCCAGTCCGACCGCGCAGATGAGCACGGTGCCGATCACGAGTTGCTGGACGTAGCTGGATACGTGCACCAGATTCATGCCGTTGCTCAGCACGCCCAGGAACAGGACACCGACGACGACTCGCCAGACCTTGCCCTCACCGCCGAAGAGCGAGGTGCCGCCCAGCACTGCGGCGGCGATCGAGAGCATGACGTAGCTACCGCCGAGGGAGGCCTCGCCGGATCCGACGCGAGCGGTCAGCAACACGCCTGCGAAGGCGGCCAGCACCGAGCAGAGCACGAAGCCGATCATGACGCTACGACGCACGTTGATACCCGCTGCGCGTGCGGCTTCCGGATTGCCGCCGACGGCGTACATGTCCCGGCCCAGACGTGCCCGGCCGAGGAGCACTGTGATGATGATCATCACCACGACTCCGAGCACGACCGGCACCGGTATTCCCAGAACCTCGCCGGTGCCGAGAACATCGGAGAACTGCAACGGGATTCCGGTGACGGGAGCGCCGTTCGAGACGATGAGCGCCAGTCCGGTGAGGATGGATGTGGTCCCGAGGGTCGCCATGAAGGACGGCACTCGCCAGAACGCGACGAGTGCACCGTTGACGAGACCGATCGCGACACCGAAACCCAAGCCGACCAGAAGTCCCACGGCGACACTCGCCTCCGGGACGACTTCTCGGGTCACGGTCGCGACAAGGACACTCGTTGCTGCCACCGTCGCGCCGACGGACAGATCGAGTTGGGCGTGGATGAGGACGATCATCTGGCCCAAGGTGATCAGCAGCAGGAAGACGGACTGTCGCGCCACGTTCACGAGATTCGAGCTCTCGACGAATTGCGGTTCGAGTACGGCGAACAGTGTCACCATCGCGACGAGCAGAACGGGAAGAAGGTAGTCGTACAGAAGTGGGCGTAGGGAACGTCGCCCGGAGCGGACATTGGTCAGCGCTGAGGCAGCAGCGGTCATGCGACCGACTCCTTTGTTGTCGTGGAGGGAAGAGAAGAGGGTTCGGGATTCGGGGTCGCCGTAAGGCCGAACATGGCGCGCCCGACGCGGTCGGCATCGATCTCCTCGCCCGTGAGATGGGCGGTGATCCGGCCTTCGGCGACGACGTAGATGCGATCACTCACACCCACGAGCTCGGTCAGGTCCGAGGAGATCATGATCACTCCGCAACCGCGGTCCGCGTAAGAACCGAGGAGCCGATAGACGTCGGCCTTCGCACCGACGTCGATACCGACGGTCGGTTCATCGAAGATGTGGACGTCGGAGTCGCGCAGAAGGCCGCGTGCGAGAACAGCTTTCTGTTGATTCCCACCGGAGTAGGACTGGGCTCGGCGCTCCACATCGCGCGGCCGCATGTCGAGCTTGTCCGCGAACTCGCGGCACCGTTGTTGCTCGTTCTTCGCCCGGATCAGACCGTTGGTTGTGAGACCTCCGGCACGATGAGCGCCCAGGGTCATGCTCTCGCGTATCGCCCGCATCGGAACGAGCCCCTCGCGCCGACGGTCGGCCGGGTAGTACACGAGCCCGCGCCGCAGCATCTTCGACGGTTGTGCCGGTCGAACATCGGAGCCACCAACTCTGAGACGGTCGACAGTGGATGGTTCGAGACCGAAGAGGGCACGTCCGATGTCGGACTTTCCGCAGCCGATCAGTCCGGCGACGCCGACGATCTCGCCACGCCGAACATGCACGGTGACGTCGGTCAACAACCGCGTGTTCAGTCCCTCGACGCGGAGGACTTCCTCCCCGGGGGTGCGAGGGGTGTGCTGGTAAAGGGTCTCCGCCGGACGTCCGATCATGCTTTCCACCAGTTCGTTTTCGATGATCGGACGTTCGGAGGTGTCTACGTATCGGCCGTCCCGGAGGACCGTCACCCGGTCGGCGATCTCGGTGACTTCCGCCATGCGGTGACTCACGTAGAGCACTGCCACCCCACGGGCGCGCAGACCGTCGACGATCGTGAGCAGACGACGGCTCTCCTCGTGTCCGAGTGAGGCGGTCGGCTCATCGAGGATCAGCACACGAGGCTCGTGTCGTAGGGCGCGCGCGATCTCGATCAGCTGTTGCTCGGAGCGTGCCAGGGAACGCGCCGGCCGGTCGAGGTCGAGCTCGACCCCGAGCATTTCCAGCGCTTCGGCGGCCTGGCGTCGGACGTCTTTCGGGTGCACGAAAGCGCGCGAGCCGGGGGCTTCGCCGAGTACGACGTTCTCGGCCACCGTCAACGACGGCACGATACTGAGCTCCTGGAACACGGTGCGGATGCCGACGGATCGGGATTCCTTCGGGTTCTTGAACCGGACCACTCGGTCGTCGACCCTGACCTCACCCGCTGAGGGTTGATGGATACCCGCCAGCACTTTGATCAGTGTCGATTTCCCGGCGCCGTTCTCACCCATGAGTGCATGGATCTCGCCTGCCCGGATGTCGAAGGAAACGTCGGCGAGCGCGGTCACCGGACCGAAGCTCTTCCCGACCGCCTCGAGGGTCACGACGGCGCTCACGCGTATGCCTCCTCGAACTCGAGTACGCCACCGATCCAGGTCCGCGTGACACGGATGTCGGCGATGTCGTCCACACCGACGGCGCGGGGATCGCGGTCCAGCGTGATCAGGTCGGCATGAGCGCCGACCTCGATGGTTCCGACGTGACCGCTCATCGCGAGTGACTCGGCCGCGGACAGGGTGTGGCACCGGAGGGCTTCGCCGACCGTGATCGCCTCGTGGGGTTCGACTCGGCGTCCCCAGTATCCTTTTCGTCCGACCGCTGAGGCGATGGTGGCGAACGGGTTGCTTGCTCCGGCCTCGCCACCGATTGCGACGTCCGAGCTGAACGCCGGCCAGATGCCCTCGTCGAGAATCGTCCGCAACGGCATCCGTCCACGGGTTCCGGTGGTGGGGAACAGCATCGGGACGAAATCGGCGATGAAGTTGGTGAGGAACCCGGGCTGCATCACCGGGAGGACTCCGGTGTCGCGCCAGCGTCGGACGGTCTTCTGGGGCTCTTCCAGCACGTTGCCGAGATGTTCGATCCTGACGCCTCCTCGGCGTATCGGTCCGGCCGCCGAAACCGCGTCGAGAGCCTCTTGTTGTGCACGAGTGCCGTTGGCGTGGATGGCGAGTTGGACGCCTGCGGCCTGGGTCGACTCGAGTGCGGCGATCAACGCGCTGCGCTCGAGGTTGAGCTTGCCGTGATAGCCGGGATGCGGAGCGTGGTCACAGGAGTACTCGGTCAGACTCGCCGCATTCCTCGCCGAGTAACCGCCGTCGGCGAAAACCTTTGTCCCGCATGCGATCAAGCGTCCACCCAGATCCGCTTCCCGGACCCACTGCAACGCTTGGTCGTGTGGGGCGAACGAGGGGGCCATGGCGTAGAGACCGAACCTGGCCGGTACCGCGGCGCTTCGCGAGGCTGCGGCGAGAGCGTTCAGATTCCGCTCCGACTCAACCATTTCACCGATCGTCGTGACCCCGTACCTGAGGAACTCCGACCGGTACACGCTGGTGAACGCGTCGACGAGTTCTTCGTGATCCGGTTCGGGAATACCGAGGTGGCGATCGATCTCGCCGACCACCCCGGTTGGGCGTCCGGCCGAGTCGAGTTCGACGACCGGGCGCCCCCACAGGCCCTCGGTGCTTCCCAGGAACCGCTCCACCCGAACGAGTTCCAGGGCTGCCGAGTTGAGCACCGAGACGTGACCGCCGCAGTGCACCACGATCGGGTGGGTTCGGGACACGGAATCGAGTTCGTCGCGAGTGGGTAACCGGCGTTCGGCGAGTTTCTGGTCGTAGAACAGATTGCCGTAACCCACCAGCCAGGGACCGCACAGTCGGCCTTCACGGAGGCCGTCGCTCAGTGCGTCGAGCGCCTCTGGGATCGTGCGAACGGTTGGCACACGGCAGTCGACCGCGCGTGCGCGTGCGGCTGCGTACTGGGAGAAGTGTGTGTGGGGATCGACAAAGCCCGGAGCGAGAACACCGTCGACCTCGGTCACCTCGGTTCCCAGGCCGACGAGGTGGCGGAGAAGATCATCGCCGCCGAGTTCGGCGATGACCCCGTCGCGGACCACCACAGTCGTGATGTCGGAACGAGCTGACATCGCGAGAACTTTGCCGTGTAGTACCAGTTGATCGCTCGTGTCGGCATTCACTGGGCGGCCTTCAGAGCGTAATTCGGCCGGAAGCTCTTCGGGGCGAAGCTACCGTTCATGTCGAAATCGTCGATGTTGGCCAACTCGCCTTCAGCCGAGCCGCAGACCACCACCGGAACGGGCGCATATCGCTCGACGGCACCGGGAGCAGGCAGATCCTCGAGCACGCGGACGGCGTAGTCCACTGCCATCTGCCCGATGAGGCTGGACTGTTCGGAGGGGCCGCAATTGGCCCGGCCGGCGCCCATCAACTCGACGAGTTCGGGAGTCACGTAGGTGCTGTAGACGCCGATCCGGTCGGCCAGTCCGCGCTCGCCGAGAACCTGCGTGGCCGCTTCGGCCATGACCGCGTTGCCCACCAGCGCATCGATGTCGGGATTGGATGCCAAGACGTCCTCGACCAGTCTGAGCTGCACTTCTTTTCCGGTGTCCCCGTACTTGACGTCGGCGACGGTGACCTGGGAGCCCGCAATCGTGGCCTCGAACCCTTCACGGGAACGCTCGGCCCAACCGGCGCCCGCCGGGCCGGGGAGCAAGGCTACGCGCATCGGCCGATCGAGGGAGACGAGGTGCTCAGCGATCAACCGGCCCATGTCGACGTAGTCCTGGAGGACATGGCCCGCAACCTCGTTGCTGGACACCCCGTTTCCGACGTCGATGACCGGGACGCCGGCCGCGACAGCATCTTTCACGGCGTTGTTCAGCGAATCGAAACTCACCGCGCTGAGAAGGATTGCGTCGGCACCTGACGACACGCAGTTCTCGACCTGCGAAACCTGTTCGGAGAGATTGCTGTAGCCGCCGGCGTCGCTGGTCGACAGCCCGACCCCGAGTGACTTCGCCTGGCTCACCTCGCCGTAATTGATGCCGATCCAGGTCGAGTCCTTCATGTGGGGGAGGACCGAGCACAATTGCCACGGTTTGGTGACCTGATCACGGGCGAGCGACGTGTACTTGCCCGTCGAGCTCGGTCCGACGCACCCGGCGGGATCGACGCCGGGTCCGGCGCAGTCGGTGAGAAGGGCGTCGACATTCCAGGATTGACCGGATGTGTCGATCTCCCGGATCGCGTCGGATGAGCTGCCGTCTTCTGCACATGACGTGATCAGGATGGTGCACCCGGCAAGCACCGCAGAGGCTCGCGCGAGTCGGGTCAGGGGGAGACGCATGAGACAAACTCCTTACGAACAGCCGTGATCAGGAGGGTTCACGGGTTTCAGAATGGGGACGAACGACGGCACTGAGCGACTCTGACCAGACCGTGGGACGGTGAGCTCACCAGGTCTTGGTGAGCTCACCTTCGGGGAATTGCTCGGCGGCGAAGTTGATTGCCCCCTGTGCGGACCGCGTGCTCAGGAAGCGCCGGACGACGCTCGATCGCACATCGAGCAGGTTGGACGGCCAGCGGGTGCCGACGCGACCGTAGATGCGCGAATACGCCTGCACCCCGTCGCTCAACGACCGTTGTTCGCTCTCCCACATACGCAGTGCTCGGTCGATGGAGTGGCTCTGCCCGATGGCCAACGCGAGTGCAACCGCATTCGTCATGGCCACGCACGCGGCCTGCCCGAGGTTCGGAGACATCGCGTGGGCGGCATCGCCGAGCAGTGCGGCGCGGCCGGTGTACCAATCGGATACGTGGACGTCGTAGAACGGCGCCCAGCGACCTTCACCGTCGGTAGGGATTCGTTCCAGTTGGGAGCGGAAGTCCGGGAAGCTCTCGATCCACGTCTCCGGGTCGAACGGCTGCTGACGTCGGCCGGCAACGTCGTCTGCGGGGCAGCAGAGGAACACGTAGGTCTCCTCCGGTGAGCAGGGCACGACCCCGATCCGCCGGCCCCCGTTCCACTGCTCGATCGCGCGGTGAACCGGGTCGTCGCTGGTACGAGGGATGAGATGGCGACCTCCGCCGTCGCGGAGGTCGACCATCTTGGTGCGCAGTCCGAGTGACTCGCGCACACGGGAGTAGACGCCGTCGGCGCCCACCACGAGGTCGGCAGGGTAGTGGGTGCCATCTGAGCCGATGAGCGTACCGCCTGACTCTGCGCCTGCGATCGGTGATTCGGTCCGTATGTCGACGCCAAGGCTCATCGCGGTGTCGACCAGAGATCGGTGGAGGTGGCGGCGGCCCACGGTGTACAGACGCTTGTTCCGCAGCCACTCGGTCTGGAGGGTTCGGCCGTGGTGATCGCGCAACGTCGGCTCGTCGAGGCGTTCCGCTCGGGCGACGACCGTATCGTAGGCGCCGATGGATTCGAGTGCCCGCAAACCGTTTTCCCACAAGTAGATTCCGGCGCCGATCTCTCGGAGCTCTCCGGTCTTCTCGTGGATGCGAACGGTCCAGCCGTTGCGCGCCAGCGCAGAGGCCAGGACGAGTCCGGACAGGCCGGCGCCGGCAATCTCGGCATGCATAGGTGTGTCTCCTTAGGGATTGAACGACAAATGAGGTCACGAGGGGATGGGCGGCAGGGCGTGCCGCTGTCAGAGCTGCGAGTGTCTTGCGTTGACAGCGCAGCGATACGGTGAGGCGGTGTCGGGCAACGCTCCACGGAGTCGAACCGCGACGCTGGGCGGCGTTGCCAGTTTTACTGACAGTAAAAATCCTAACTACATGAGCTTGCTGTCGGCAATAGCATTCGCAGGAGTTTTTACTGCTGTAACAATTCCGTTGATCGGCGACTGCCAGCGTCAATGGGCAGCCGAGCACGGATCGGATGTTCGCCGACGATGTAGGTGTCGGTCGGTGGTGGCTGTACGAAGCTGGTACCAAAGAGCCTGTGACACCCAGACCCGCCGCACCGTCGCTGGACGAACTCCGGCGCCGCACCAGCTCGAAATGGTCGACCCACCCCGACGACGTGTTGCCGCTGTTCATCGCGGAGATGGACTACCAGCTCGCACCTGTGGTCGCGGAGGCGATGATCGACCGCATCCGGGCGTCGGACGTCGGTTACGCCGGCGATTCGGGCGGCGTGGGAACGGCTTTCGCGGGTTTCGCGGAGCGGCGGTGGAACTGGCAGCTGAGCGCGGATGATGTCACGCTGACCACCGATGTGAGCGTCGTGATCGTCGAGTCGTTGCGGGCGGCAATACGTCCGGGTGACGGCGTCATCCTGATGCCGCCGGTGTATCCGCCGTTCTTCGAGCTGATCCCGGAGGCCGGCGGAACCGTCGTCGAGGTGCCGTTGCTCGACGATCCCGGGTGGCGGATGGATCTCGACGGCATCGAGGCGGCGTTGAAGGCGGGTGCGCGGGCAGTTCTGTTGTGTCACCCGCACAATCCGGTGGGCCTGGTCCACGACGCGTCCGACCTGACGCGGCTGGCCGACCTCGCGGCGTCCTACGGTGCGACGGTCGTCAGTGACGAGATCCACGCGCCGCTGGTGCATCCCGGCGTCGGGTTCGTCCCGTTCCTCGCAGTGAGTGACGTCGCCCGTGAGGTCGGCATCGCCGCTCATTCGGCCAGCAAGGCCTTCAACCTGGCGGGGGCCAAGTGCGCGTTGACGGTGGCCACCTCGGACACGGGCCGGGGGATCGTCGCGCGTCAGCCCGACGAGGTGCAGTACCGCACGTCCATCCTCGGCCGCGCCGCCACCGAGGCCGCCTTCGCTCGGGGCGACGACTGGCTCGACGCCACCCTGGAGGTCATCGGCGAGAGTCTCGACCTGCTCGATCAGCTCCTGGCCGGACATCTACCGGGCGTCGGTTATCGGCGGCCGAATGCGTCGTACCTGGCCTGGCTCGACTTCCGCGACGCCGGACTCGGCGACAACCCCGGGCTGCCGATCCTCGAGCACGGAAGGGTCGCGTTGCACTACGGGCCGGCATTCGGCGCGCAGGGAGCGGGCTTCGCACGGTTGAACGTCGCGTGTTCGCCGGAGGTGCTGACCGAGGCGGTCGAACGGATCGCCCGCGTCGTCGCCAATCCACCTGTTTCCTAACTCGAAACCGCGCCTGCTGCCGCGGTCGGCTGCTATGAATCTCAGAATGGACAACGACCGGGCAGCCGAGTGGGACGAGCGATACGGCAATGCCGAGAGACTGTGGACCGCGGACGTCAATCCCGCGCTGATCACCGAGACCGAAGGCCTTCCGCCGACCACCGCGCTGGACGTCGGTTCGGGGGAGGGTGCCGACGCCCGCTGGCTGGCGAAACGCGGCTGGCAGGTGACCGCGGTCGACATCTCACAGGTGGCGCTCGACCGGGCGCGCGAGATCAGCGGCGATCTGCCGATCACCTGGACACACGCCGACCTCGTCCTCGATCCCGTTCCCGGCGGCGACTACGGACTCGTCGCGCTGCACTACTTCCCGATCCCTGTCGAGGACATCGAGGTCGCGCGAAAACTCGTCGCCGCGGTCGGGCCGAGAGGTTCGTTGCTCGTCGTCGCCCATGCGCCGGAAGGCGTGCGGGCACACGGGTTCGATCCCGACGACTACGTCCAGCCCGGCGGTTTCGCCGACCTCCTGGACGCGGGATGGGAGATCATCACCGACGACACGCGTGAACGCGGCAAGGCGGCCGGCGGAGGGCACCACACACACGACGTGGTGTTCCGTGCACGACGAGCCCACCAGTAATGCCGGCGCAGGTCAGTCGAGTGCGGCGCGCACCGCGTTCGCGACCTGCTGGTGGCCCTTCGCGTTCGGATGAAGGCGTATCGCAGCGACCGGATTCGTGTACGGCTCCACCCACCTCGTCGACTGGGACTTGCACGAGTCATGCCCGACGCTGGGGCCATAGGTGTCGACGAAATCGACGTTGGCCAACTGGGCCTGGGTCTTCAGCATGGTGTTCAATTCGACCTCGAGGCGGTCGAGAAACGCGGTGTCCCCGGCGGAGAACGGGTTTCGGCCGGGACAGTTGCCCTGCTTCGGGTACACCGCCGGATATCCGACGACGAGGATCTTCGCGGAGGGCGCGCGGCTCTTGATCCCGGCGATCGCGGTGGCGATGTTGGCGGCCGTCACCTGGATCTCCGCGGAGTACCGACCGAGGGTCCGCGCCTCACACGGTGCGAGCTGCGAACTGCCCGAAGCCGTTTGCGAGCAGTCGGCGATGCTGCCCGAGTACACATTTCCGTCGTTGTAGCCGATCTGCATGGTGACGAGATCCGTCGTCGAACTCAGACCGTCGAATTGCGGTGGCTGACCGGCGGTCTGGCTCGTCGTCAGGTGCCGGGTCTGGGCACCACCGCAACTCATGTCCTTGAGCCGAAAGCCCTCCGCGTCGGCGACCAGGTTCGGGAAGTTCTTCGTGGACCGCCCACATCCGCTCGGTCCTCCTGCCGACGGGGGAATCCCCGCGCCGGCCGAGAACGACGCGCCGAGGGCGACGTATTCGGTGGGGTCATCGGCGAGCGCGACCGCGGTTGCTCCGGCTATCAGTCCGGCCACGGAGGCCAACGCAAGGGCGAGTGTTGTTGTTCGGCGACGTAGACGCATGGGTCGAGAGTGACCGTCTGCGTACTGGAGTGAACTCGCGGTGACTGCTTCGTGAGTGAACCGAGATGTCCTCGACATCAAGCAAGTCGGACTTTGTCACTTGATCAGAGGTAAACGCTGAACACGGCACATCGGACTTTACGTTCGATTTACCGTGACGTTGGCGCAGTGGGATTCAACCGACGACGTTCCTGCGTCCCTATCGGGGAGGTTTCTTGAATAAATCATCAGTGCGCGCCCTGTGCGCGACGGTATTGGCGACAGGCGTGATGGCGGGCGGAATGACCGGCGCCGGAGCAGCATTCGCCGAAGATGCGGGTGGACTGATCCTGCCGGGGGTCAACAACGGGGACTGCACGGCGACCATCAAGGTCACCAACTTCACGAATTCGACCTTTTTCCAGCCGGATTGGTGGTTCGAGCAGGAGAACGACCCGGCCATGGTGAACGCGACGACCATCCCGGCCGAGATGCCGGCCCCGTGGCATGAGTCCTCAGGAATTCAGTGGCCGATGGCGCGCTGGGTGGGCGATCCGCCGTTGGCCTCGGGCCTCGGTCCGGGGGTCGACGGCTGGGGCAACGGCAATCTCTACAGCCGGAACGCGCAACCCGACGGGTTCGTCACACAGCGGACGATCGACCTCAAGACGGTGACCGGTGCGCCCGAGCCGTCGGCGGAGGGAACGAAGACGATCTGGTTCCGGATCAAGACCGGGCCCCAGACCGCAGATCAACTACCCGCACCGCAGAAACTGGTCGTCGAAGGCTGCCGCAGCTCGAGCGGTGGGCTGGACTTCGGCTCGCTCAGCCTCTAGTTACTCGTTGCCGACGGAGACCAGATTGCGTTCTGTCGCGCCTACCGCGACACGACGCAATCTGATCTCGAGCTGGGGTCGCTCTACCCGCCGAACAGCAGGTACAGCCCGAGGAAGGTGTAGCAGACCATCGTCACCATCATGGTGAGCTGGCCGGTCAGCTGATGCCGTCGGGGAAGTAGTCGCAGCGAGGCGTCGTGGGCCGCGGCGACTCCCATCATGTGTCCGCCGACGACGAAGAGCACCTTCAGCGTCACGGTGAACGTCGGGTGATCGGACATGATGTACACCGGGTGGGAATCGCTCAGCCACAACAGGTTCCAGCCCCGCCCCAGCGGATCGCCGAGAGCCAGGAGCGCTTCCTGCCCCTGTTCGACGAGGGACTGCAGATAGTGGGCGAGGATGTACCCGATCACGATCGGGATGAGCGAGTGCGCCATCAGTCCGGGCAGCCGGCGCCGGAGATCGGGTGACACCCCGCCGACGGCGCGGGCGGCCGACCAGAAAGTCACCACGACCACGCCGATGAACACGAGCAGACCGGCGGTTGAGAGGAGCGTCGTGACCATCTGGCTTCCGTCGGCGCGCTCGTCGACGAACTCCTGCCACAGCGGGATCGCCGAGAAGCTGTCGAAAGCGGTCGACCCCAGCAGGATCGCCAGGACGGTGACGGTTCCGGGCAGGACCGGCAGCGTGGTCAGCGAGTTCATCGGACTGCGCACGATCACCCTGCCGTCGGCGTTCTTCGCGAACGGTGCGAGTCGGGAGGCCACGGTGCTGTACACCGCGAACGGGTCGGCGTTGTCAGCCCACCGCAGTCCACAGACGAAGCCGCCGACGAGTGTGATCACGACGTAGAACAGCAACCAGAACCGCACGGCCGCCACTGATCCCGGCTCCGGGGAGGCCAGTTCCAGCCAGACGAAGGCGAACAGGCCGAACGCGGCCGGCCACCAACCCAGACGTCGGGGATAGGCCTTCCATCCGACAACTCGGGGGCCGAGGACGGCACCGACGACGCGCAGCACGGTGCGGATCGGCGACAGGAGCCGCCAGACCGGACCGACCAACGCTGACAGCACCGTCATCCCGACCCACAGCAGCACGTAGAACGCACCGGGAAGCGGATTCTCGTCGGTGTCAGGACCGAACGCGGCGAGCACCAGCCACAGTGTCAGTACCAGGGCGGCGACGGAGATCACGCCTCGAACCCACGAGTTGTCTACGAGCGCCGTCACCCACGACGGCAGTTCGCGCCCGGCGTCGCCCTGCCCGTACCGCGGTGTGCGCCAGGCGAATGCGATAACCGCGAACGAAATCGTCAATGCCCAGGCGCCGGCGATCAGCACAGTGGTCAGCGGGACCGGCAGGTACTCCGAACCGCCCAGACCGTGGGCGAGCAGGGTTTCAGTCGGCCTCACGGTCGGGGGCATCGGCCTCGTTCCGGGTGGGTGGGACGGTGTGGTCGGGATCGGTGGGGCTCTCGGAATCGAGGGTGTCCTCGTCATCGCCCCGACGACGGTCGTGGATTGCGATCGCGACGATGACGCCCACCAGGATGAACGCCGGGATCACGGCGGGCAGCGCCAGGATCAGGGGATGTGTGGCGAGGTGGTGGACCACCACATCCGGTCCGGTGGTGATCATGGTTGTGATTGCAATTCGTGTTCTCGCGCGCTCGTGGTCGTCTCGCGGGAGTTGACCCGCCCGGCGCCCCACGACAACGCGGTGATGAGCAGCAGTGTGCACACCAGCACCACCAGCGAGGCGACGCCGAACAGCCATGACGGGTAGTCGAACGTGCGCTCGCGCTGGAGGATCGAGATCTCCGCGACGAACGGTTTCGTCGATGTCAGTTGCGCCGGCTCACCTTCTGCGCCGATCGCGGGATCGGCCGGCAGATAGACCGGCACCCCGGCCATCGTGGTCCCATCCTGTACGCGCAGGATCGTCTTCCATGATCCCGAGACGGGCATCGGTTCGGTGGACCGGAAGTGGTTGGGGCCCACACGTTCGAGCCGGTCGATGACGATGCCGCGGTCGTTGTCGGTGCCGCCCTGCCAGGACATCAACGTGACCCACTCCGGATCGCCGCTGATCGCATCGGACGGGTCTAGGTAGACCTCGGCCGTCACGTTCTGGTCGGCCGCGGCGTTGGGCCCGGCCGGGGTCAGGACGACGCGGGCCGTCATGTCGGCCGGTACCGAGACCCGCAGACCGTTCGCGACGGCACCGCCGACCACCAGCACAGAGAGCACAACGGCGGTGATGCTGATCCAGCGTCGTGGCAGGCGTTCACCGACGGAGACGGTGCCGAGCAGCGCACCGCACAGCCCCATGACCACGCCCACCGGGATGGCCATGGCCAGCGCTTCGCCCCACATGCCGGTCACCCACGGGAACGGGTAAGCCGCCGCGATCCACCAGGATTCGATCCAGAGGCCGACGGTCGCGACGCCCAGGCCCGCCACCGCGCCGTAGAGCACACGACGTTTGAACAGCGGCGTCAGCGCGAGCAGCTCGATGACCACGGCTGCGCCCAGGTACAGGGGGAACACGTTGATCGGCGCGCCGAGCGCGGGACCGACGACGACCGCGACGACGCCGCGCAACAGGATCGCGAAGACCGCGGCGACGAGCGCACTGCCCGGTCCGAGACTGATCCGGGCGGCGACCAGCGCGAACGCCCCGGCACCGGCGATCATCATCGGCTGTAGCACCAACCGGAACTGCTCGACGCCGAAGTCGTATTCGATCTGGAAGACCGACATGCCGATGACCAGACCGCCGAAGGCCAGGCAGCGGACGATCCATTGCCCGCGTCCGTCCGGTGGGAGGTCAGGGCCCATCGCGGCCCTGCCCTCGCGGTCGAGGATGACGACCGCGATGAGCGACAGCCCGGCACCGCCGATCAGCATCAGGTGCGTCGGACCCCAGAGGGTGACGTCCTGGCCGAAGATGCGGTGCCAGACGTCGTCCAGGGGGAAGCCGACCAGGGCGTAGAAGCCGCAGCCCGCCAACAGGATTCCGCCGACCGGCGCGTACCAGTGCCGGGTGATCCGGATGGCGGAGGCGCCGGGCTTGTCGAAGGGCAGGAAGACCGACAGCATGCCGGAGATGAACAACAGAAACAGGCCGACCAGGATGAAGTAGTGCGCCGGGTTGGCGAGGGGTCCCTCGTCGCGACCGTCACCGATGTGCAGGCTGACGTCCCACAGGAAGCCGAACAGGGCGCAGATGATCGTGCTGGTGAACAGGAAGATCGGCAAGGCCGCCCATGGCGGTCGGTTGACGCGCCGGGCTGCCCACTCCGAGAGGGTGGTCAGCCAGGTGATCTTCCGTGTCCGGTGCAGGTACCCGATCCAGAGGAGCCCGATCGACACCACCGCGGCCACTGCCGACATCAGGAACACCTGGTCGAGTGCCGCCCCTCCGCCTTCCGCGGCGAGGTGGAGGTTCGTGACATCGCTTGTTGTCATGAACGAAGTATGCACATTTCATCCATGTCCCGGGAGGGCTTGGTCAAACCTGCGCGCACGATCTGCGCGCAACGCGTGTCAGCGGCAGACGGCACCCTGCGACGCCGACGTGACCAGCTTCGAATACTTCGCCAGAACCCCGCGGGTGTACCGCGGCGGCAGGGGAGTGAACTCCTTGGCGCGGGCTTCGAGTTCGGCGTCGTCGACCAGCAGGTCCAGGAGGCCGCGTCCGACGTCGAGCCGGATGCGGTCACCGTCGCGGACCAGGGCGATCGGTCCGCCGTCGACTGCTTCGGGCGCGACGTGACCCACGCACAGTCCGGTGGTGCCGCCGGAGAACCGGCCGTCGGTCATCAGCAACACGTCCTTGCCGAGGCCGGCGCCCTTGATGGCGCCGGTGATGGCCAGCATCTCGCGCATGCCCGGTCCGCCCTTGGGGCCTTCGTAGCGGATGACGACGACGTCGCCGGCGGTGATCGTGCCGTCTTCGAGGGCGTCCATCGCAGCGCGCTCGCGGTCGAAAACCCTTGCGGTGCCTTCAAATGCGTCGGAGTCGAACCCGGCCGACTTCACCACCGCACCCTCCGGGGCCAGCGAGCCCTTGAGGATGGTGATGCCGCCGGTCGGATGGATGGGTGACTTGGTGGCCCGCAGGACCTGCCCGTCGGGATCCGGCGGCGCGATGTGCGCGAGGTTCTCCGCGACCGTCTTGCCGGTCACCGTCAGGCAGTCACCGTGCAGCAGCCCGGCGTCGAGCAGCGCCTTCATCACCACCGGCACACCGCCGATGCGGTCGACATCGGTCATCACGTGCCGGCCGAACGGTTTGACGTCGGCGAGGTGGGGGACGCGGGCGCCGACGCTGATGAAGTCGTCCAGCGTCAGTTCGACCTCGGCCTCGTTGGCGATGGCGAGAAGGTGGAGCACCGCGTTGGTGGACCCGCCGAACGCCATCACCACGGCGATCGCGTTCTCGAAGGCCTCGCGGGTCATGATGTCGCGGGCGGTGATCCCGCGACGCAGCATCTCGACGACGGCCGCACCGCTCTGCCGCGCGAACTGGTCGCGACGCTTGTCCGGGGCGGGGGGAGCGGCGCTCCCGGGGAGTGACATCCCGAGTGCCTCGGCGGCGCTCGCCATCGTGTTCGCCGTGTACATACCGCCGCAGGCGCCCTCACCCGGGCAGATGGCGCGTTCGATGGTGTCGACGTCCTCGCGGCTCATGAGTCCGCGGGAGCACGCGCCCACCGCCTCGAAGGCGTCGATGATGGTGACCTGACGTTCCGAGCCGTCGGACAGCGTCGCGTATCCGGGCAGCGTGGACCCGGCGTAGAGGAACACCGAGGCGAGGTCGAGGCGGGCGGCGGCCATGAGCATGCCGGGCAGGGACTTGTCGCAGCCGGCGAGCAGGACCGAGCCGTCGAGGCGTTCCGCGCTCATCACGGTCTCGACACTGTCGGCGATCACCTCGCGGGAGACCAGCGAGAAGTGCATGCCCTCATGGCCCATGGAGATGCCGTCGGAGACCGAGATGGTGCCGAACTCCAGCGGATAACCGCCGCCTTCGTGGACTCCGTCCTTGACGGCCTTGGCCAGACGGTCGAGGGAGAGGTTGCACGGGGTGATCTCGTTCCACGACGACCCGACACCGACCTGGGGTTTCACCCAGTCGTCGTCGCCCATGCCCACCGCGCGGAGCATGCCGCGGGCGGCGGTTTTCTCCAGGCCGTCGGTGACGTCGCGACTGCGAGGTTTGATGTCCACGTCGTTGCCTGTGCTGGTGCGCTCGGTCATGTGGTCCACGGTAGTGGTCCGCAGACGAGATCAGGCTGCGTTTCATCTCGCCGAACGGGCTGAAACGCAACCTGATCTCGATGAACACCAGATGTTTCTAGGCGCGCAGTTCGCGCTTGAGCAGCTTTCCGCTCTGGTTGCGCGGCAGTTCCTCTACGAACTTCACCAGCTTCGGGACCTTGAACGGCGCGAGCCGCTGCTTGACGTGGTCGATCAGCTCGGCCTCGGTGACGACCGCCTCGGCGCGCAGCACGACGACTGCGGTGATCGCCTCGATCCACTTGTCGTCCGGGGTGCCTATGACGGCGACCTCGGCCACGGCGTCGTGGGTGTAGATCGCGTCCTCGACCTCGCGCGAGGCGACGAGGATGCCGCCGGTGTTGATGACGTCCTTGATGCGGTCGACGACGGTGACGTAACCCTCCTCGTCGCGCGTGACGAGGTCGCCGGAGTGGAACCAGCCGTCTCGGAAGGCCTCTTCGGTGGCGGTCGGGTTGTCCCAGTAGCCCTGGCACAGCTGCGGCGAGCGGTACAGGATCTCGCCGGGTTCACCGACCGGCACGTCGTTGCCGTCGGCGTCGACGACGCGGGTCTCGACGAAGAACACCGGCCGTCCGCACGAAGCGGGTCGGGCGTCGTGCTCCTCGGGGCGGAGAACCGTTGCCAGCGGACCGATCTCGGACTGACCGAAGCAGTTGTAGAAGCCGAGGTCGGGGTAGCGCTCGCGGAGGCGCTGCAGGACGGTGACCGGCATGATCGACGCGCCGTACTGTGCCTTGCGCAGCGACGACAGGTCGCGGGTCTCGAGGTCGGGGTGCGCGGCCAGCGGCACCCACACGGTCGGCGCCAGGAACAACGAACCGATCTTGTGTTCCTCCACGAGACGCAGGATCTCGGGGATGTCGGGTGCGGGCATCAACCGGATCGTGGCGCCGACCGCCAGGTACGGAACCATGAAGACGTGCATGCCTGCCGAGTGGTACAGCGGCATGCAGATGAGGGGATTGTCATCGGACTTGAGATCCAGCGCGATGATCGACGAGGTGTACTCGTGGATCAGGGCACGATGGGTCATCATGGCGCCCTTGGGCTTTGACGTCGTGCCCGAGGTGTAGAGGAACTGCACGAGGTCGGTGTCCTCGACCGAGACGTCGAGTGCGGGAACGTCTCCCGTGGTTGCGATCGCGAACAGTGAATCGTCGGCGTCGCGCAGGGGGAGCACGAACTCGGCCGGTACGACGTCGATGACGGCGTCGAGGTTCTCGGTGAGAGCCGGGTCGACGAGAACGGCCCGGGCGCCGGACTGCTCGAGCAGGTAGCTCAGTTCGCCGGCGCGCAGGGCGTAGTTGATCGGTACGTGGACGAGCCCGGCACGCGCCGCGGCGAGATAACCGATCACGTAGGCGTGCGAGTTGGTGCCGTAACCGGCCACGCGATCACCCTTGGTCAGACCGAGGGAGAGGAGGTGACCGGCGGCGCGGGTCACGGCGTCGTCGAGCTCGCGGTAGGTCAGGGTGTCGTCGCCGAAATGGAGGGCGGCGCGGTCGGGGAATCTCGCGGCAGTGCGGCGCAGCACTCCGTCGACGGTGTTCGAAGTGGGGGTCATCACATCAACAGAATGACGGTTGAGCGGAGCGTCGTGGCACGCACCCCGTTCCTCGTCAACGGATGTTGGTGTGGGCAAGGCGCCGGTGGACGAGACCCCAGGTACCGCGCCGGGGTGACCGGCGCGGTACCTGGCGGTCTATCTCGACGCACGTCCCACGCCAGGACTGTGCGTACGCGGCGCCTCACACAGATAACCGGTTGGCGACCGGAACAGCGAACTTGCGACACGTTTGTGTTGCGCATTGCGACACCGCTGTATGGCTTTCTTTTCTTAGCGTTGGCGCCACAGATGTACTCGTGGGCCGCTTGGCCCCAAACATGAACGGGAGATTTGGCCACATGGGGTCAGCAGTGATCGTCGATATCGTTCGAACAGGGTCCGGCAAGGGTAAGCCTGGCGGAGCGCTATCGCAGATTCACCCGGTGAACTTGCTCGCCGAAACACTACGAGCGTTGTTGGAGCGCAACGACCTTGATCCGGCGACGATTGACGACGTCATCGCCGGTTGCGTATCGCAGGCCGGTGAACAGGCCCTCAACATTGCCCGGACAGCCATCCTGGCTGCAGGCATTCCGGAATCAGTCCCGGGTACGACCGTCGACCGGCAGTGCGGTTCCAGCCAGCAAGCCGTCCACTTCGCCGCACAGGGTGTAATCGCCGGTGCCTACGACATCGTCGTCGCCTGTGGTGTGGAGTCGATGAGCCGAGTGCCGATGGGCTACAGCTCGGTCGATCAGGACCCCAACCGCGCACCGCTCGCCGCGCGCTACCCCGACGGCCTGATCGGACAGGGTGTCTCAGCAGAACTGATCGCTGCTCGGTGGAACATCGACCGCGAAGCCCTGGACCAGTACTCGGCCCGCTCGCATCAGCTGGCCGCGCAGGTCACCGAAGCCGGCGGCTTCAAGAACGAGATCATTCCGATCACCGTCGACGGCCGCGTTCACGATGTCGACCAGACCATCCGCGCATCCACGACCGTCGAGGGACTGAGTGGGCTCAAGCCCTCATTCGCCAACGATGAGCTGCACAAGCGGTTCCCGGAGATCAACTGGAGCATCACCCCCGGCAACTCCTCGCCGCTCACCGACGCCGCGTCGGCGGTCCTGATCATGAGCGAGAAGAAGGCCTCCGAACTCGGCCTCACCCCGCGTGCGCGGTTCACCGACTTCGCGGTCACGGGCAGCGATCCGCTGCTGATGCTGACCGGCGTCATCCCCGCGACCGAGAAGGTTCTCGCCCGCGCAGGTATGTCAATCGACGATTTCGACGCCTACGAGGTCAACGAAGCGTTCGCGCCGGTGCCGCTGGCCTGGCAACAGGATCTGAAGGCCGACCCCGAGAAGCTGAACCCCCGCGGCGGCGCCATCGCCCTCGGACACGCGCTCGGCGCATCGGGCATCCGACTGCTCGCCACCCTGGTCAATCACCTGGAGGCCACCAGCGGACGCTACGGGCTGCAGACGATGTGTGAAGGCGGCGGGATGGCCAACGCGACGATCATCGAGAGGCTCTGATGACCATCGGCAAAATCCAACCCGACTTCGCCGGCTCGACGGTCGTCGTCACCGGCGGCGCGCAGGGAATCGGCTACGAGATCGTCTCCTACTTCCGCGACGCAGGCGCCAAGGTCGCCGTCCTCGACTATGACGCCGCTCTGCTCGACAAGGCGTGGGGCAGTGTCGACAATGTGCACACCGCGGCGGTCGACGTCAGCGACGGAGACGCGGTCGCGGCGGCGATCGACGGCGTCGTCGCGTGGGCCGGCGGCGTCGATGTCGTCGTCAACAACGCGGGAATCGCGCGCGACGCGGTGGTGTGGAAGCTGACCGACGATCAATGGCGTTCGGTCCTCGACGTCCACTTGACCGGCACCTTCATGGTTACGCGCGCCGTCGTTCCGCACATGCGCGCTGCCGGTGCGGGACGCATCATCAACGTCACCTCCTATACCGGTATGCACGGCAACATCGGTCAGGCCAACTACGCGGCAGCCAAAGGTGGCATCATCGCGTTCACCAAGACCGTGGCCAAGGAAGTCGCACGATTCGGCATCACCTGCAATGCCATCTCGCCCAACGCGTCCACGGCGATGGTTGCAGCCGTGCCGGCGGACAAACTGGCGGAGATGACCGCGAGCGTTCCGGTCGGTCGCTTCGCCGACGCCGCGGAAATGGCACCGGCAGTTGGCTTCCTGGCGTCCGAGCAGGCGGCCTATGTCACCGGCGTCGTGCTGCCCGTAGACGGCGGGGTGTCGATGTGACCAGACTCAACCCGTCCGCGGCCGCAATCGACCCGGTTCCGATCCTCGGCCTGGCCACCACCGACCTCGTCGTGGAATCCGATGCCATTCTCGATGAACTCGTCTTCGACGCCGTCTCGCGCGCGTTGAAGGAGGCCGGCATCCGGAAGCAGGAGGTCGACCTGTCGATCACTGCATCGATGGACATCTACGACGGCCGCAGTATCTCCAGCGGCCTGACCAACGCCGCCTCGGGTGGCTACCTCGGTCAGTCGTATCGCCTCGAGGGAGACGCCGGTCAGGCCATCGTCGCCGCCGCCCAGACGATCGCCGCCAACGACGCCGACGTCGTGGTAGCCGTCGGGGTCTACAACCCCGAGGTGTCGGCGGCCGATCGACGCGCTTTCGTCCAGCAGATCTCGAACTACGGCTTCGAACCACACTTCGACAGGCCCGTGGCCCTCACTTCCGAGGTCGCCTTCGGAATGCATGCGGTACATGCGCTGAGCCACGGTCATGTCGACCGTGAGGCGCTTGCGGCGTTGTCGGCCGAGGAGATCACCCGCGGCGCTGGGTCCGCCCGCGCCGTTCGGAGCCGCGCGGTGTCAGCAGCCGACGTGCTGGCCGCCGACCACATCAACGGCCCTCTCACCGAGCTGATGTTGCCGGCGGACTCGACCGGAGCGATCGCGGTCGTGCTCGGGTCACTCGCCCGCGCGCGGCGTTCCCGCAATCCTCGTGCGGTGCTCACCGGCTGGGGACAGTCCACGGGTGACACGACCGCGAGTCCCTCGTGGTTGAGCGATCCCGCCGCTCCGGCGAGACGTGCTGCGAGCGAGGCCTATCGACGAGCCGGCGTCACTGACGTCGCCGACCAGATCCAGGTAGCCGAGGTCACCGCAGCATCTCCGGCGATGCACCGGCCCGTGCTGGACGCTCTCGAGCTCGGCGAGTCCATCACGGTGAACCCTTCAGGCGGAGTGCGTAGTTCCTACCCCGGCGTCGCCAACGGGGCGCTCCGGTTGCTCGAAGTCGTCCACGCGCTCGAAGACACCGATGCGACCGTCGGGGTCTCGCATTCCAACGACCCGCTGACCGGTCCGATCGCCGACACCACCACGGTGTTGGTCGTGGAGGGAATCTGATGACAACACGTGCGTTCATCGGCGGCGTCGGGATCACCGAGGCCACCTCGCCGCGTAAGCAGACGTCGTCGGACGTCGAGTTGGTCCAGCAGGCGGTGTGGGGTGCCCTTGACCACGCGGGAATCACACCGGCAGCACTTGACGGGCTCGTCATCGGCAACATCGACGGCTTCGAGGGTACGGTCCTCGGCGCCAAGCACCTGGTCCGGCGACTCGGACTCGGAACGGACCTCCCCGTGTCGGTCGTGAACACCGGCGGCACGACGGGCGGCAACCTGATGCAGGTCGCTGCCCGTCAGGTACGAGCGGGTGACCGACATCGAGTCTTGTGTATCGGTGGCCCAACGTTTTTCGGCGCCGTCGATCTGCAGTCGGCGATCAACACCAACTCGCCGATGGTCGTGGAACAGCCCCTGGGCATGGGGGCCTACCACATGGGCGCGTTCTACCCCAGTGCCTACCAGCGCCGGTACGGCGCCACCGTGGAGGACTTCGCGTTCAGCGCAGTGCAGGACCACGAGCACGCCTCACGAAACCCGTTCGCGCACTTGAGGAACACGGTCACCATCGACGATGTCGTCTCCTCGCGACCGCTGTCGAGCCCGATGACGATGGCGATGGTGTGTCCAGTGTCCACGTCGGCGAACGCGCTGCTCATCTGCTCCGAGGACGCCATCGCCGACGTGCGCCCCACCCCAGTACTCATCGGGGCGATGGCCACCAGCAGCGACCCCTACCTCGGTGGCGGCAAGAGCGACTTCGCGGCCATGGAGAACCTCGCCATCCTGGCCCGAAAAGTCTACCGAATGGCCGACATTCGCGATCCCCTCGCCGATTTCGATGTGGTCGAGGTCTTCTCCCCCTACGCCCCGATGCAGCCCATGCAGCTCGAGGCGTTGGGTTTTGCACCCCCTGGCGGTGGTATCGATCTGCTGCGGTCCGGGGCCACCCGCATCGACGGGCAGATCCCGGTGAACCTGTCCGGCGGACCGTTGTGCACCAACGCAGGTGTCGCTGGCGAACTCGCCCCGTACGTGTACGTCGCGCTGCAATTGATGGGCGACCCTCCCGAGGCCATGCAGGTCGCCGGCGCACGACGCGGTCTGGCTCACGGCACCGGCGGCACCTTCTTCCAATTCGAGAATCTGGCTGTACTGGAAAGGCACGAGCGCTCATGACCATCGACACCACCCCGCGGACGATCACCACTCAGCGGGTCCACTGGGATCTGGACTACGACGTGCATCTGGGCCGCACGTGGGGCCGGTTCATGCAGGGCCTCACCGACAAGCAGATCCTGGCCAACTCGTGCCCGGAATGCTCGCGTGTGTTCGTCCCGCCGCAGGCCTACTGCGAATCCTGCTTCGTCGCCACCGACCAGTGGCAGGAACTCCCGCCCGAAGGTGAGGTCGAGGTGTTCACCGTCGCATGGCACGGCTTCCGCGGCGGCCCCAAGCCTCCCTACGCAATCGCCGGCATCCGACTCGACGGCGCGAGCACGCTGCTGATGCACTACGTCAGCGGTCTCGACCTATCCGACCCCGCCGCGGTCGCCGAGCAGCTCCCGCCCGGCACCCGGGTGCGTGCGGTGTGGGCGGAGGAGCGCACCGGTCAGATCCTCGACATCGCACACTTCGAGCAAATCTGATGACCGACCTCACCACGATCACCACGGCGGTCGAAGACTTCCTGGCGGCACACGATCCCGCGTCTACTGACCGGCTGGAGTTCCTGCGGGCTCAATTCGATGCCGGTCTGGCGTGGGTGCACTACCCCGAAGGTCTCGGCGGCCACGGGTGGGACCGCACACTGCAACCCGCTGTGGATCGTCTGCTCGCCGAGGCCGGCGCACCGACAAATGAGCCGCACCGCAACATCATCGGACTCGGCATGGCCGCGCCCACCCTGCTGCGGTTCGGCTCCGAAGACCAACAGAAACGATGGCTGCGCCCGCTGTGGACCGGCGAGGAGATCTGGTGCCAGCTCTTCAGTGAACCCGGCGCGGGCTCGGACCTGGCCAACGTCGCGACGAGCGCCAAACAGTCCGGCGGCTCCTGGGTCGTCAACGGACAGAAGGTCTGGACTTCGCTTGCCCACGACGCGTCGTGGGCGATCCTCGTCACCCGAACCGATCCCGGCCAGCCCAAACACAAGGGCCTGACGTTCTTCGTCTGTGACATGAACGCCGAGGGCGTCGACGTGCGGCCGCTGCGCCAGATCACCGGCGAGAGCGAGTTCAACGAAGTCTTCCTCGACAACGTGTCGATCCCCGACGACCAACGGCTCGGAGAGATCGGCCAGGGTTGGGCGGTCACGCAGAACACCCTCATGAACGAGCGCGTGGCCATCGCGGCCGGCACCGTGCCCCGCGAGAGCGGCGCGATCGGTGAATTGACGAAGGTGTGGCGAGAGCGTCCCGAGTTGCGAACCCACGGACTGCACGACCGGGTCCTGCGATTCTGGGTGGAGGCCGAAGCCGCCAGGATCACCGCCGAACGACTCGGTCAGCAACAGGCTGCCGGCCAGCCGGGTCCCGAGGGGTCCGGCTCCAAAATCGCCTACGCGCGACTCAACCAGCAGATCGCCTCACTCGAGCTGGAGCTGCTCGGGGCCGAGAGCCTCCGCTACACCGACTACTCGGCTCGCCGTCCGGTGATCGTCACCCATGCGGAGAGTCCCGCGGGCTGGCGCTTCCTGCGCGCCAAAGGCAACTCGATCGAGGGCGGTACCTCGGAGATCATGCGCAACATCATCGCCGAGCGCGTCTTGCATCTACCGGCCGAACCCCGCGCAGACAAAGACACGCCGTGGAAGGACCTACCCCGTTGACCATCACCACGCCAGAGACCGGTGACCTGCTCTACAACGAGATCGAAGACGACCTCCGCGAGAGCGTGCGCTCGCTGCTGGACAAGAAGTGCGAATGGACAGCGGTGTTGTCCCGCACCGAATCCCCCGACACCGTCGACACCGCGCTGTGGAAGACATTGGCCACCGAGGTCGGCGTCGCTGCCATGCCGATACCGGAGGATCTCGGTGGCGCCGGAGGTAGCTGGCGCGAGGCAGCTGTCGTCGCCGAGGAGCTGGGACGCGCGGTGGCTCCCATCCCGTTCCTCGGATCAGCCGGCATCGCGACCGCGCTGCTGCTGGAGCTACGCGCCGAGGACTTCCTGAGCCGGCTCGCCGCAGGTGAGCAGACAATCGCACTCACAATCCCCTTCGCCCACGCGCCCCGGGCCGTCGAGCATGCGGTGACAGTCTCCGACGACCGACTGCGCGGCAACGTGACCGGCGTCGCCGACGCGCGGGTGGCGGACGTGTTGCTGGTGCCAACCGCGGACGGCCTGTTTGCAGTCGAGACCGCGGCGGAGGGTGTTCGCGTCGACGAGATCGTGTCCCTGGACATGACCCGCCCGCTGTCCGACGTGACCTTCGAGGGCGCACAGGCCACCCTCATCGCCGAAGCCGGCGACGTCCTCGACGCCGCGCTGGTGCGGGCACTGCACATCGGAGCGACGCTGCTGGCCGCCGAACAACTCGGACTCGCCGAACGGTGCCTGGACTTGACGGTGGAGTATCTCGCGACCCGTCGCCAGTTCGCCAGACTGCTGGGGTCCTACCAGGCGCTGAAGCACCGACTGGCCGACCTGTGGGTGCAGATCACCCAGGCACGCGCCGTGGCACGCTACGCCGCCGAGTGCGCCGCGACCGACTCCCCTGACCTGGCGATCGCCGTGGCGCTCGCGCAGTCCATCTGTTCTGAGGTGGCACAGCAAGCAGCCGAGGAATGCATTCAGCTCCACGGTGGCATCGGCTTCACGTGGGAACACCCCGCGCATCTGTTCCTCAAGCGCGCCAAGGCCGACGCCATCGGACTCGGCACAGCGGACTGGCATCGCAGCGCGCTGGCCACCCTCGTCGACCTTCCCGCACCAGGAGCGAACTGATGGCCATCGACCTGAACGGTATGACCGCCGTCGTCACCGGCGGCAACAACGGGATCGGTCGCGCGCTGGCCGTGGGCATGGCCCATGCGGGCGCGAACATCGCTGTGTGGGCGCGTAATCCGGATCGAACAGCTGACACCGTCGCCGAACTCGAGAGCCTCGGTGTGAAGGCGTTGGGGGTGGGTTGCGACGTCACCGACGAGAACGCGGTCACCCAAGCCATGGTCCGCACCGTCGAGACCCTCGGGCCGTTGGGATGTTTTGTCGCCAACTCCGGTATCTCCGTGGAAGAACCGCTGGCCGAGATGTCGCTAGACACGTGGCGGCGCGTCCTTGCAACCAATCTCGACGGGTCGTTTCTGTGCACCCGCGAGGCCGCACGCCAATTCATCGCTCAGGATTCCGGGGGTTCGATGGTTGTCGTGTCCTCCACAATCAGTCGCTACGGCGGCACGGGGATGGCGGCATACGCAGCGAGTAAGACAGGATTGGTCGGGCTGGGACGGACTCTTGCCGTCGAGCTCGCCCGTTATCGGGTGCGCTGCAACATCCTCATCCCTGGTTGGACCAAGACATCGATGAACGAACATCTGCAAGCCGACGAAAGGTTTGTTCGCGCGACCACCGGGCGGACCCCGGCTCGCCGGTGGGCCGAACCCGAAGAGTTCCACGAGGTCGCCGCGTTCCTCGCCGACCCTGCGCTGACCTTCCACACGGGCAACGAAATCGTTGTCGACGGCGGATACACGATCTTCTGATCCGTTACCGCACAGAGGACTTGATCTCATGACCGATACTGTGAACGACCGATCGGCGACCCGCGTTGCTCCACTGATCCCGATCGAGCAACTCGCGGATACCCTCGACGGACGGCAACTCCCGGGGGCGTCGCTGACGCTCGAAGAGTACGAGAGTGCACTCGCGGATTACGCCCTCGAGGCAGAGGCCGATGACTCCGGTCACGCACACCCCTTGTGGCTGCTGATCCTGGCGTTGCGCGGGATGGGAATCAGCGTCAACGAGTTGTGCGACCTCGCGGCGAAGCGCCCTCAAGACACACTGCTGTTCGGCACGTGTGAACTGAACCAACACCGTCCGTTATCAATCGGCCGCACCTTCACGGTGAGCGCGAAGGTGCGGCCGGTCTCGAGGAAAACATCTCGGGCAGGCGGGGTCCTCGACTTCGTCACCATCGACACGATCGTCCACGCCGACCTGGACGGCAAGGTAGTCGGCGACATCGTGACCGGCTACATCTTCAAGCGGGAGGCATGATGGGCCACGCAGCACTGCCCGCGGTGGGCGACGAGGTCCCGAGCTTTCGGGTCGATGACATCAGCGCAGACAAAATCAAGATCATGGCTTTGATCCTTCGTGACCCCAACCCGATTCACTTCGACACCGATGCGGTGCGTGCCGCCGGCCTCGGCGACCGCTACGTCAATCAGGGGGGCGTGACGATGGCCTACGTCATCAACCTGTTGACCCGGTGGACCGGTTCACGGTCGTCCGTACGCAGCATCGCGTGCCGCTTCAACTCCAACGTCTTCGCCGGAGACTCCGTGGAGCTGGGCGGCACCGTCATCGGCGTGCAGAGCGTCGGCGACGAGACTTTGGTCGAGTGCGAGATCTGGGCGCGGCGAGCAGATGACGTCGGTGCAGTGGTCGCCATCGGAGGGACCGCGGTCGTTGCCTGGTGAGGGCACACCGGTTTCGAATACGCAAGGAAAGGGGCGAGCGATATGTCGCAGACGATGAGCGCTCTGCAGTACCGAGACATCGGTGCTCCGCTAGAGATCGTCGACATAGCCCGGCCGACACCGGGTCCCGGCCAGGTTGTGTTGCAGGTGACCGCCGCAGGTGTCTGTCACTCCGATCTGCACATCATCGAAGCATCCGCCGCCGACTACCGCTTCGGGCCCTTGCCGATGACTCTCGGGCACGAGGCTGCTGGCACCGTCGCCGCTGTTGGTCCGGGCGTCGAGCACTTCAAACTCGGTACACCGGTGCTCGTCTACGGGCCGTGGGGATGTGGAGTGTGCCACGAGTGTTCCTACGGCCGGGAGAACTACTGCACACACCCTGACGGCGTACGTCCACCGGGGATCGCTGTCGACGGTGCCATGGCGGAATACCTCCTGGTCGACAGCGAGCGACACCTGATCCCCCTCGGCGATCTCGATCCCATCCAAGCGGTGGCTCTCACCGATGCCGGTCTGACGTCATATCACGCAGTCAAACGAGCCCTCCCCCGCCTGGGTGCCGGCTCATTCGCCCTCGTGATCGGAGTCGGCGGACTGGGGCACATTGCCATCCAGATCATCCGCGCACTAGGCGCGGCGAGAGTCATCGCCGTGGACATCTCTCCGGAGAAGCTCGACCTCGCTCGAACGATGGGAGCCGACCATGTAGTCATCGGTGATTCCGCAGCGGAACAGACCATCCGCTCGATCACCGCTGGACGAGGCGTCGACGCGGTCTTCGACTTCGTCGGTTCCCAAACCACAGCCGAGATCGCCGGACGCGTGGCCGGAACCCACGCGGAGATCACCGTGGTAGGAGTGGGCGGCGGCGCAGTGCCTGTCGGATACCGACGCCTAGCATTCGAAGCCAGTGTGCGCAGCACTTTCTGGGGCAGCCGAGGTGAACTGTGGGAGGTCGTCGACCTGGCACGCACGGGCCGACTGCAGGTGGAGGTGGAGACCCATCCTCTAGCCGACGCGGCTGAGGTATATGCACGACTCGCGCGCGGCGAGGTGCTCGGACGAGCTGTCGTCGTGCCATAAATCTCTGACGATATCGCCGGTAGCAACCGGGCTGCGGGTCGGTACCGCTGGTACCCAACCCGCAGCCCGTATCCGTGCGTCTGTCAGACCGAATGCGGAATACGGTATGGCGCAGTACCTCCGGCATCGACGACGTGTGTGGTGCCGGTGACGTAGCGCGCCTCGTCCGAAGCCAGGTACAGCACGGCGTTGCTGATGTCCTCGGGCTCGACCCATGGCACCCGCAGCCCGTTCATGTGGATGAAGCCCTCAGCGGCCTTTGCCTCGTCCATGCCCTCGACGCCAGGGAAGAACAAGTTATAGATGGCCTCGTTGTTGATCATCGGCGTGTTGACGGTGGTCGGGTGCACCGAGTTCACGCGAATGTTGTGCGGAGCCAGTTCCACTGACAACACCCTCATCAGGCCTGTCACACCGTGTTTCGCTGCTGTGTAATGAGCGAGGTTGGCATACGCGATCAGGCCGGCCACCGAACTAGTCAGGATGATCGACCCACCTTGGCCGCGCTCGATCATCGACGGGATCGCCGCCTTGGCGGTCTTCCAGGTACCGGTTAGGTTGATGTCGATCATCTCCTGCCACTGGTCCTCGGTCAGTTCCCATGCCGGGCCGTAGCTGGCGATGCCCGCGTTGGCGACGACGATGTCGATGCCTCCGAACTCGGCCACGCCATCGGCCACAACACTCTGCAGACCGTCCAGATCGCGAATGTCTGCCTGTCGATGCAGGATTCGACGATCTTCCTTTTCAACGAGTCTCGCGGTCTCTTCCAGGTCGTCGAGTTCACCGGTCGCATACGGAGCGGTCCCCACCGGTGCGCAGATGTCCACGGCGATGATGTCGGCGCCCTCTTGCGCCAGTCGGATGGCGTGCGCGCGCCCTTGGCCGCGAGCCGCGCCGGTGACGAGCGCGACCTTGTTCGTCAGTTTTCCCATCATAAACTCCCTGCTGTTGTGGCCGATGGTGGCAAAGAACCTGCGGTGCAGGCCATATCGCGACCATAAGGTGATGCCAGTCACGGAGTGTGTTGCATTCTGAGACACCTCGCCTGGGCCATTGATGCGCCCGTCAGGCCTGACGGAATTGATCGATCTGTGAAATGTAGCGGGATGGGACAACTCGACCCCTCGATCTGCTGCGAATCTGAGAACCGCCAAGTGAGTGACAGGCATCACAGCCCAGAAATGCGGGCGAGACGGCCTCACTCGTCGCATCACCACACGCGGCGGCCAAATCAGAGCAACCCCGGCGTCCGCGCCGACTCTCTACTAGGAGTGCACGTGAAGGTCCACATGACCAACCTGATCCAGAACTACAACAACGCACGCCCGGATTACGAAGTCTTCAAGGACCAGCTCGAGCTGTCCATCCGCGCCGACCAGGATGGCTACGAAAGCATCGGCTGCGTCGAGCACCACTTCGACCCCGGCTACTCCATGTGCCCGGACAACACACAGTTCCTGTCCTACCTCGCCGCGGTCACAAAGACCGCCAAGATGCACACCACCGCGGTCATCCTCCCGTGGAATGACCCGATGCGTGTCGTCGAGAAGATCGCTCTACTCGACAACCTGTCGGATGGTCGTGCAATGTTCGGCATGGGCCGCGGTTTGGCACGTCGCGAGTACGAAGGCTTCGGCCTGGATATGAACGAGTCACGCGAGCGGTTCGACGAAGCCGCCGAGATGATCCTCCGCGGTCTCGAAGAAGGCTTCGTCGAGAACGACGGCACCTTCTACAAGCAGAAGAAGGTCGCGGTCCATCCCAAGCCGCTGGGCACCTTCAAGGGACGTACGACCATGGTCGCGATGAGCCCCGATTCGGCAATTGCCGCTGGCAAGCTCGGAGTACCCATGCTTGCCTTCATCCAGGGCCCGATGGAAACCATGCACATGCCGATGATCGAGGACTACCGAAAGGCCTTCAAGGACACCCACGGTGGTGAAGCACCGCCGCCGATGATGATCGATCTCACCTACTGCCACAACGATTCCGAGCACGCGCGCCAGGTCGCCTACGAGGCCTGCGTCAACTACTACATCACCTGCGTCGAGCACTACGAGTTCGGTGGCCGCCACTTCGAACACACCAAGGGCTACGCCTCATACGCTGCAGCCAAGGAAGCGATCGACGCCATGGGCATCCAGGCGGTAGCCGACGTGTACGCCAACGCACAGATCTGGGGAACACCCGAGGAGCAGATCGCCAAGCACGAGGAACGCAAGGCCATCGTGGGTGACTACGAGATCATCTCGGTCTTCCAGTACGGCGGCATCCACGGCCAGGCCGCAGCCGACTCCTACGACCTCTTCACCCGCGAGGTCAAGCCGAAGCTCGAAAAGATCTGACCACCATCCTCAAGGGAGAGAAACCAATGACAAGTCCTGAACTGACCCGTGCCCGAGAACTGCTCGGCCACCTTGTTTCCGAGCCGGAAGCCACCATGGACGACTTCCGCCGACTCTACGAGGAAGTCCTCGCCAACTTCGAGGTCCCGGCCGACGGCGTAGTCGAAGCGGTCGACGCCGACGGGGTTCCGTCCTACTGGGTGAGCGCCCAGGGAGCGGATCAAGACAAAGTTGTTCTCCTCGTCCACGGAGGCGGATTCTGCATGGGTAGCGCGACTGGCTACCAGGAGTTCGGCTACCGCATCTCCAAGGCCTCGGGCGCTCGCGTGCTAGTCGTCGACTACCGACTCGCGCCGGAGAACCCCTTCCCCGCCCCGATGGACGACGTCGTCACCGCCTACCGCTGGGCTCGGCAACAGCCCGGTGTCAGCAGCGTCGCTTTCGTCGGCGACTCCGCGGGCGGGAACCTCGTTGTCGCCGCATTAGTCAAGCTGCGGGATGACGGCGACGTCGCTCCCAGCGCGGCGGTCGCGTGCTCGCCGCTCGTCGACCTCGCCGGGGAAGGCTCGTCGTTGACCGAACGTGCGCACCTCGACCCGCTGCCGGCTGCCACCCTGGTCCAGGCCATGGGTGGCGCATACCTGGCTGGCAAAGACCCCAAGGACACGCCGCTCGCTTCGCCGCTCTACGCCGACCTGCAAGGTCTGCCTCCGATTCGTGTGCTCACCGGCACCCATGAAGGGTTGCACGACGACGCGATCCGGCTAGCGGAGAAGCTCCGGGACGCCGGGGTGGACGTGGAGCTCGAGATCGGTGAGGAGATGATCCACATCTGGCCGCTTTTCAGTTTCCTCCCGCAGGCGCAGGATTCGACAGACAGGTTGGGCGCGTTCTTGCACAAGCACCTGGCCTCCTCGCCGGCGCAGGTCTGACCACGAAGATCGGCCCCGAATCCACAAGGGTTCGGGGCCGATCTAGTTCGACTGTTGCAGGGCGGTCTCCGGCCAGAGCTAGA
>NZ_JALPSY010000069.1:0-990 GCF_023218005.1 Gordonia sp. C13 | reverse complement strand
GTTGGAGCTATAAAACGTGCTCAGGATCGCTCGACGGGCATCCAGATCTCCGCGTCGGCGTGCGACCCGGTCAGTTCGAGGTAGCGGACGAAGGTCGGTCCGGGCCGCAGTCGCCACGGATTCGACGGGAACCACTCGGTGGCCGTCGCGGCCCAGGTCTCCTGGAGCGTCTGCGGGAACGGACCGGACGACCGGAACGTGGCCCACGCGCCGGCGGATACCGGGATGCTCGACAGGTCCTCCGGCACCGTCGAATCCGCCTGCAGCGCAACACCGTTCAGGTAGGTGATCGGTGTTCCTTCCGGCGCGTCGGGCTCGCTTCCAGCGGTGACGGCCAGGATGCCGGCGGGTTCGGTGTCGTTGAGCGACTTGAGTCGTGCGTGTTCTTCGGGCGCTATCGACGCGATGTGCTGTTGGATGTGCGGATTGACTCCCTCGTAGATGAGCGGCACCTGTGCTGCGTGCCCGGCGAGTACGAATGCGGGTCGGTCGGTGATCGTGACGTCCATGGGACGACTCCCTTCGACGGTCAGGCGGAACCTGAGTACGGCTTGTGTTACAAAAGGACCGCCATGTGCCCGCACGTCCGACGGTGACACACCGTGAACGGAGCGGAAGGCCCGGCCGAACGCCTCGACCGACGAATAGCCGTAGCGCACCGCGAGATCGAGCAGGCCGGTGTCGCTGCTCACGAGATCCGTTGCCGCGAGGGTCATCCGACGACGCCGCACATACTCCGAGAACGGCATCCCGGCCAGCGAGGCGAACATCCGGCGCAGGTGATACTCCGTCGTCCCGTGGGACCGGGCGAAGCCGGCCAGGTCGATGGGCTCGTCGGTGTTCCGGTCGACGAGGTCGATGAGCGCGTTGAGCGTGCCGATCATGGCTCTCCTTTCGTCCAGGATCATGGTCGCCCCGCACGGCCTCGTACCCGACCGTTCCGGGCAGGAAATGTCAGCCACCTCGTTTCATAGCTCCAACCCGCGGTAG
>NZ_JALPSY010000068.1:0-994 GCF_023218005.1 Gordonia sp. C13 | reverse complement strand
CGGAAGTTGTCAACCTGTCTGAGACAGGTGCTTGTTGTTGATTCCGACTTCTGTCGGGATTTCCGGGGCCATTGGAGGCTTCCGGAAGCGTTCGGGATGGGCGCGGTAGCGCTCATCGAGCAGTTGTTGGCGGATGGCGCGCTGGTGGTGTGCCGAGCCATCGAATACCGATGCCGGGGTGTGGTGTGCAAGCCCTTGGTGTCGGTGTTCGGTGGCGTAGCGGTCGAGGAAGTCTGCGGTCCAGCGGCGGGCGTGGTCGATGTCGTCGAACACCTCCGGGCAGCTCAAGTCGTATTTGGTGGTCTTGAACAGTGCCTCGGAGAACGGGTTGTCGTCACTGACTCTGGGTCGGGAGTAGGAGGTCGTCACCTCGGCGGCGGCCAACGCGTCCTTCAGGTCTTGGGACCGCATGACCGGGCCATTGTCAGAATGCAGAACCTGCGGAGCCCCGTGCTGGGCGAAGGCCTTGGCGAACATTTCTGTGGCCAGGTGCCGGTCTTCGTAGAACTCAACCCGGTGAGCGACCGGGTACCGCGAGAACACGTCGATCGCCAGGTAGAGCTTGAAGCGGTGACGCCCAGGTCCGCGTAGCTCGGTCACATCCCAGCTCCACGCCGAGCCGGGCCGGTCCACCACCACGACCGGGCGTGGCCGTGGCTGAGTTGCCGGGGCTCCGCGTCGTCGACGACGCCGATCCCCGACGAGGCCTTCTCGTTTGGCGATGCGGTAGCAGGTGCGTTCCGAACACGGCATCCGTCCCTCGTCGGTGGCCCGCCAAAACGTTTGGGTCACAGACAGATCGGCGTAACGCTCATCGGTGAGCACATCCACAACCTGCTGGTACTCGCTGGGACTCAGCGCAGCTGGTTGCCGGCGTTGGGCGTGTGGGATCGGCTCGGCCACCGGCGTGTAGTGCCGATAGGTCCGGTCGATCCGGTAGTAGGTTGCTCGCGCGATCCCGACCAGCCGACAGCCTGTCGATACCGGGGTACCC
>NZ_JALPSY010000067.1:0-1104 GCF_023218005.1 Gordonia sp. C13 | reverse complement strand
ACAGGTTGGGTACGCGGTCGGCGGGTGAGTTGCCTCGGAGTGCGGTGTGGCCGCGTTCGTGATTGTAGATGCGAAGGAACTCGGGGAAGGCCGCGACGCGTTCGGTTTCACTGAGGTAGGGACGGGCGTAGGCCCATTCCTCCTGCAGGGTCCGGTTGAATCGTTCGACCTTGCCGTTGGTTTGCGGCCGGTACGGTCTGGTCCACTTGTGCTTGATCTTGTTGTCGTGCAACAAGTCCCGAAATATGCGGGACCGGTAACACGACCCGTTGTCGGTCATCACTCGCGCGGTGGTGACACCGATCGAGGCGAAGTGCGCCAACGCCCGAGTCATGAACGCGGTCGCGGTTTCCTTCTTCTCATCAGCGAGGATCTCGGAGTAGGCGTAGCGGGAGTGGTCGTCGACGGCGTGATGCAGATACGCGTACCCCAGGTTGGGGCGGCCAGCAACTTTGCGGGTTCGTCCAGGCTCGCGGTGGGCACTGGAGTTGCGGGTGCCCTGGGCGCGGCCGTGTACGCGATGTCCACCGCCGTCGGGGATTCTGCCGAGCTTTTTGATGTCGACGTGGATCAAGTCTCCGGGCGCTTGGTGTTCGTACCGGCGAATCTCGCGTCTGCGGGCACGTACCGGCGCCCCGGTTGCCGGGTCGATCCACGACAGTCGTAGGCAGCCGTAGCGGGTGAGGATGCGGTGCACCGTGGAGACGTTCAACCCCAGGTGGTATCCGATCCGGGCTGGCCCCCAGCGGCGGGAGACGCGTAACCCGACGACCCGGCGTTCCCGGCGCCGGCTGGTGCGATGCGGACACGATCGGGGCCGGCTGGACCGATCACCCATTCCGGCCGGCCCGTGGTCGCGGTAGCGATCCGCCCATCGCTTGGCCGTGGTGACTGACACGTTGAACCGGTCAGCTGCGCGGCGCAGTGGCCACCGGTCGTCCACAACACACCGAGCCAGACGCAACCGGCCAGTCGGGGACAGCGGTGAATTACGGTGGGACATGAAGACCTCCGGGTTGAGGAGCGGTTCTTAGACAGCTCCACACCTCACTCGGAGGTCTTCCCTATGTCACGTCGACTCGCCGAACTCCGTACCTAACGTTC
>NZ_JALPSY010000066.1:0-1139 GCF_023218005.1 Gordonia sp. C13 | reverse complement strand
TTCGCCGCCGAAGCGGCACGCGCCAGCGCCGAACACGAGGCCACCGACGCCTCCGAGGATGATCAGCACGGCGGTGATCGTGGTGACCAGCTGCCGCCCGGATTGACCGACCGCTCTTCACGACGAGCGCGTATCGCCGAGGCGTTGGCTCAGCTACCTGCAGCCACCGAGGATGCCGAGGTCGAGGCACACACCCGGCGGGTCGCCCGCGGCGAGGGCGGCCGCTATCCGATCGCGACCCGGGTCGAGGCGTTGACCGCGAGTTGGCATCGTGCCCGAGCGGTGCAGCAAGCCAAGATTGATCGCTACCGCCCCGGGCAAAAGGGCCCCAAACCGGTGGCGGTGGACGATCATCTGTTCGTACGCCGTGCCCGAGCCCGGTTGGACCACGCGATCGCTGACCGCGACCGCCGCGAGAAACAGGTTGCGCGCTCAACCGATGCCGGCGTAACTGGTCCGCGACGAAACATCACCGACCCGCAGTCGCGGTTGATGCCGCTACGTGGAGGCGGTTGGGTGCAGGGATACAACTGCCAAGCGGTCACCAGCGAGGACGGGTTGATCATCGCCACCGGGGTGAACAACAACAACGCCGACGTCGTCGCATTCGGTGACATGGTCGGCAAAGCCGTCGCCGCCGCCGAACTCATCGACGCCCAGCGCCACGGCGATGACGGGATCGGGGTGGTGCTCGCCGATGCCGGTTACCTCAGCGACGCCAACCTCACGATGCCAGGACCCGATCGCTTGATCGCCATCGGCAAAAGCCGAGACATCAACAAGACCGCCCGTACCAGTCCCACCTACGGCCCGCCCCCACCTGAAGCCACACCAGTGGAGGCGATGGCCCACCGGTTGGCAACCGAGGAGGGACACCGGCTCTACATCAAACGGAGCCACATCGCCGAAACTCCCTTCGGACACGCGAAACACAACCTGGGGTTCAAACGATTCACTGGCTGCGGAATTGACCGAGCCACGGCGGAATTCAGCTTCCATGGACTCGTTCACAACCTCATGAAGGCCATCGGAACCGGCTACCTCAACCCCGCCACCATCTAAAGCAGGGCGGTGGCCGCAGTCACCGCCCCGACTCTCACACACCCTGCGGCAGGCCGCTCGCATTTCGAAACAGCCCG
>NZ_JALPSY010000065.1:0-1508 GCF_023218005.1 Gordonia sp. C13 | reverse complement strand
CTAGACGGTATGGGTAGCTCCCGACGATGTGTTGGGGGTTGCGGGCCGGAGCCTCACGCACAAAGACTCGTGGGTTACCGAGCAGGAGGCGCCTGCCCGGCCTATCCGACATTTGTGGGAGGCCCTGGTGTTTACAGAGCGTACGAGTGTAGGACTCGATGTGCACGCACGATCGATCGTGGCGGCGGCGGTTGACGGCCAAACAAGTGAGCTGCATCAGGCGAGGCTGACGCCCTCATTTGAGCACGTCAGATCATGGCTGGCGACGTTGCCGGGTCCGGTTGCGGTGGCCTACGAAGCCGGTCCGACCGGGTTCGGTCTGTACCGCGACCTGACGGCGGCGGGTATCCGGTGCGAGGTGGTGGCGCCGAGCAAGCTACAGCGTCCGGTCGGTGACCGGGTCAAGACCGATGTGCGCGACGCGATCCACCTGGCGAGATTACTACGGCTGGGCGAGACCACCTCGGTGTCGATCCCGACTGTGGAGCAGGAAGCGGCGCGCGATCTGGTCCGGGCCCGCGAAGACTGCCGGGGCGATCTGATGCGGGCACGTCACCGGCTTTCGAAGCTGTTGCTGCGCCACGGCATGGTGTACGACGGTGGGGCGGCCTGGACCGGCGCGCATGATCGATGGTTGCGGACAGTCGCAGCGCCGGCGTTGACCGGGGTGGCCACACAGATGGCCTTCGATGCCGATTATGAACACGTGCTGACGATGAAAGCTCGACGTGACCGGTTGGATGTGACGATCGCCGAGATGGCCGGTGATAGCGAGTTCACACCGATTGTGCGGCGGATGTCGTGCCTGCGTGGAGTCAGTACGCTGACCGCGTTTGCGTTGAGCGTGGAGATCGGTGATTGGGATCGGTTTACCGGCAACAGTATTGGCTCGTTCGTCGGGTTGGTTCCCAGCGAGTACTCGTCGGGAACGTCGCGGGTGCAGGGGGCGATCACCAAGACCGGCAATACCCACGCCCGCCGGTTGCTGGTTGAGGCAGCCTGGCACCATCGTGCGCGGTATCTCGTCGGTGCGGTGATGCGCGAACGCTGGGAGCAGGCTCCCGCAGCAGCTCGGGTACGTGGCGATGAGGGCAACCGTCGCCTCCATCAACGCTGGGTGAACTTCCTCGATCGCCGGAAACGCCCCGTCATTGCCAACGTCGCCATCGCGCGTGAATTGGCCGGCTGGTGCTGGTCGTTGGCCGTGATGGACTGCTAACACAATGGGCCTGCTTCATGTAGCCGATCGGTGGTGACAGCGCGTGGATCGATCCGCGATACAACTATGAGCAAACCCGGTTCCGGGTTGACGCTCGACCCTAGACACGCGGTCGCGATCCAGCCGAAACCCCGTCCTGCGGTATCCAATCCGCGTATATCAGTCTGACCGCGCGTCGTGATACGACACGCTCACCACACAGATCGCTGATGAAGCACAGAGGTACCGCCGGGACAGCTTCCCGGCGGTACCTCGCCCTGCTCACTTGACAAATTTCTCTACATATCAG
>NZ_JALPSY010000063.1:0-1691 GCF_023218005.1 Gordonia sp. C13 | reverse complement strand
TCCGAAGAGTTCGCCGCGCAGGCCAACGCCAACGCCGAGATCTACGACCGTGCAGACGCCGACCGACTCGAGTTCTGGGCGGAGCAGGCGCGTCGACTCGATTGGGCCACCGATTTCACCGACACCCTCGACTGGTCGAACGCACCGTTCGCCAAGTGGTTCGTCGGCGGCAAGCTCAATGTCTCCGTCAACTGCGTGGACCGGCACGTCGCCGCGGGCAAGGGCGACCGCGTCGCCATCCACTGGGTCGGCGAACCCGGCGACACCCGCGACCTCACCTACAGCCAGCTGCTCGCCGAGGTCAGCAAGGCGGCCAACTACTTCACCTCCATCGGCCTGCAGGCCGGTGACCGCGTCGCCATATACATGCCGATGGTCCCCGAGGCCCTGATCTCGATGCTCGCCTGCGCGCGTCTCGGCCTCACCCACTCCGTCGTGTTCGCCGGCTTCTCGTCGGGCGCCCTGCGGTCCCGCGTCGACGACGCCGAGGCCAAGCTCGTCATCACCACCGACGGCCAGTACCGCCGCGGCGAGCCCGCTCCCCTCAAGACCAACGTCGATGAAGCTCTGGGCACCGGCGACGACGCCGCGAAGTCGGTCGAGAAGGTCCTCGTCGTACGTCGCACCAACCACGACCCCGAGCTGAACTGGGTCGAGGGACGCGACGTCTGGTGGGAGGACACCGTCGAGCAGCAGTCCGACGTCCACGAGCCGGAGGCCTTCGACTCCGAGCACCCGCTGTTCCTGCTCTACACCTCGGGCACCACCGGCAAGCCCAAGGGCATCGTCCACTCCTCCGGCGGCTACCTCACGCAGGTCAGCTACACCTTCCACTACGTCTTCGACCACAAGGAAGGCCGCGACGTCTTCTGGTGCGGCGCCGACATCGGCTGGGTGACCGGCCACTCGTACCTCGTCTACGGTCCGCTCTCCAACGGCGCCACCGAGGTGGTCTACGAGGGCACCCCGAACTCGCCCAACGAACACCGCCACTTCGAGATCATCGAGAAGTACGGCGTCACCATCTACTACATCGCCCCGACGCTGATCCGCACGTTCATGAAGTGGGGTCAGCAGATCCCCGAGGCCCACGACCTGTCGTCGGTCCGACTGCTCGGTAGTGTCGGCGAGCCGATCAACCCCGAGGCGTGGAAGTGGTTCCGCGACGTCATCGGCGGCGGCAAGGCCCCGATCGTCGACACCTGGTGGCAGACCGAGACCGGCGCCATCATGATCTCGCCGCTACCCGGCGTGACCGCGACCAAGCCGGGCTCGGCGATGAAGCCGCTGCCCGGCATCAGCGCGAACATCGTCGACGACCAGGGCAACCCAGTCGGTGCCGGAGAACAGGGCTACCTCGTCCTCGATCAGCCGTGGCCGGCGATGCTGCGCGGCATCTGGGGCGACGAGGAGCGCTTCCGCGACACCTATTGGTCGCGGTTCGCCGAGCAGGGCTGGTACTTCGCCGGTGACGGCGCCCGCTACGACGAGGACCACGCCCTCTGGGTCCTCGGACGCGTCGACGATGTGATGAACGTGTCCGGCCACCGCATCTCCACCGCCGAGGTCGAGTCGGCTCTCGTCGGCCATTCCGGCGTGGCCGAGGCCGCGGTCATCGGCGCCGCCGACGAGACCACCGGCCAGGGCATCGTCGCCTTCGTCATCCTGCGTGAGGGTGTCGAGAACACCGG
>NZ_JALPSY010000062.1:0-2395 GCF_023218005.1 Gordonia sp. C13 | reverse complement strand
GGAGTCGCCGTCGGTGATGACGATGGTGGCGTGGTGTAGGAGTCGGTCGAGGATGCTGGCGGCGGTGGTGTGTTCGGGCAGGAAGCGTCCCCATTGTTCGAAGGGCCAGTGACTGGCGATCGCGAGAGAGCGGCGTTCGTAGGCGCCGGCGACGAGCCTGAATAGCAGTTGGGTGCCGGTGTCGTCGAGCGGGGCGAATCCGATCTCGTCGAGGATGAGCAGATCTTGGCGCAGCAGGGTGTCGATGGTTTTGCCGACGGTGTTGTCGGCCAGCCCGCGATACAGGGTCTCCACGAGGTCGGCGGCGGTGAAGTACCGCACTTTGTGTCCGGCGTGCACTGCGGCGATCCCCAGCCCGATCAGGGTGTGACTCTTGCCAGTCCCGGCTGGGCCGATCAAGGCCAGGTTGTGTTGGGCCCGAACCCATTCCAGCGAGGACAGGTATTCGAAGGTGTTGGCCGGGATGGACGATGCGGCCACGTCGAACGATTCCAGGGTTTTGGTGAGCGGGAACCCGGCAGCTTTGAGTCGGTTGCGGATGTTGGAGGCATCACGAGCGGCGATCTCGGCTTCGACCAGGGTCCGCAGTACTTCTTCGGGTGTCCACCGCTGAGTTTTCGCGGTGAGCAGCACCTCGGGTGCGGTGCGGCGGATCGAGGCCAGTTTCAATCGGCGTAGCGCGTGGTCGAGGTCGGCCGGTAGTGGCGGCACTGTTTGGGGTGCAACTGATGTCGATGTTGTGGTGGTCATGACACCTCCTTGTCGCCGGCGCCGAGCTTGTAGGCATCCAGCGAGCGGGTGGGCGCGGTAGGCAGATGCCCGAGCAGTGCTGTGCCGGCCGGTCGCGGGTTGGGGGTGCCGGCTCCGGCATCGAGGATCGAACGCACATCGGCGGCCTTGAACCGTCGGAACGCCACCGCCCTGGTCAGAGCGGTGAGCACCTGTTGATGGCCGTGGGAGGTGACCAGGCCGAGGATGTCATCGAGTTCACCGCCCAGGCGGGTGTTGCCGATCGCCGCGGCACCGACCAGGAACTGCTCAGCAACCTCACCGAGAGCGCAGAACTGTTTCTCCACCGCAGTTTTGGGTCGTGGTGCACGACTGGGCGGTGTGCGTGGCCCCCCGTAGTGGTCGTCGTTGAGGACGACCTCTCCGGGTGCGGCCAGCAGATGTTCGGCAACCATCTCACCGGAGGCGGGTTCGGCGATCAGGAGCCGCTCACCGTCCTGGATGAGGGTCACGGTGGTGCCGATGAGCCGGTTGGGTACCGAGTAGCGGGCCGAGGCGTACCGGATACACGAGAGGCGATCGACCTTACGGGTGACCGGCGGTGGACCGACTTGGGCCCGCAGAGATGGCAACTTCGACAGCACTTCTCGTTCCACATCGAGTTGCTCAGCAGGCACGCACAGTGTGTCGCTGTGGCGGCGGGTGTTGACCTCGACACACCAGTCCCGCGCGGCCCGGTTCGCTGCGTGCACATCCAGCTGCACGTCGTCACGACCTGCGGCGATCTTGGCTTCGGTCCACAACGGTTGCGCCAGATCCGACTGCGCGTACCCGCACAGGTTTTCCACGATCCCTTTCGATTCCGGATCGGCGCCGTGACAGAAGTCCGGGGCGAACCCGTAGTGGGTGGCAAACCGCACATACGTGGGGGTCGGTACGACGACGTTGGCGACGACCCCACCTTTGAGGCAGCCCATCCGATCAGCGAGTACCTTGTTGGGTACTCCACCGATCTCTTCCAACGCCTCGGCGATGAATCCGAGTGTGGTGGTGGATGTTTCGTTGGTGGCGAACCGAACGAACCGCCAGCGTGAGAACGCCAACACCGCGCAGAACATGTGTAGCCCGCCGATCACGGCCCAATCGATGACCAGGTAGTCACCCGGAGCCCACACTGCCGGGCGACGCCCACGATGATGGTCACGGCGCCACTGTGTTTTCTCCTGAGCGACGAGACGACGGAAGTTGCGGGCCGAGCCTGCATAACCCGCCGCTCGCGCTACTGATAGCAGACGTTTCGCGGTGATCCGGCCGCGCGACCGCTCGACTCGCTCAGCGACCAGCTCGGCAACGGTGTCGTAGTTGCGGGCCCGTACCATGCGATCTGGTGGTTGATCGTCGGCCTCGAACCGGTCGACCACACGCTTGACGGTCTTGTGGGTGGTGCCGCACACCTCGGCGGCGGCGCGATAGCTTCCGAGTTCTCGGTAAGCAGAAATGATGTCCATACGGTCCTTCGCAGACTTCAATGGAACTCCCAGGCGGTGACAGTGATCGGTTGGCACCTTCACCGTCATCGCCTGGGCCCTCAGTTCCGGGTCGACACGACGAACACAGGGTGGGGACTTTTATCTGGCCACCAGCGGGGACCTCGACCTGGCCACCA
>NZ_JALPSY010000061.1:0-2539 GCF_023218005.1 Gordonia sp. C13 | reverse complement strand
AGGACGAGTAGAAACAGATGAGAGGACTCGACCCAGTTCATCTCGAGTGACCGTGCAGGTTGCGCCGGTGCACGTGGCGTGCCGTCGCTCGCTCGGGTCGTCGTTCTCGCACTTCGCCGCTGGTTTAGCCAAACAGATGAGAGATTCTCGCGTACATTGTGTTGATGCAGAGCGTCCCAGGCCGGCTCCCTGAGTTCCTCGCCAACGGTGTCGTCGGTCTCTTGCGGCCTGAAGACCGAGTGTTCGAGGCAATGCTGGACGGCTGGCGGGCGCAGATGCTGGCGCGTGGCCTAGGTGTGGCGTTTATCCGGTCGTCCTGTAGCTTGGTGGCGCGTTTCCAGGAGCACTCGAACGAGTATCCGTGGACGTGGCAACCTATCCACGTCGATGAGTTCCTCGCTGATCGGCGCACCGGTCCCAAAGCTGTCTCGGTGTCGACGCTGCGCGCGAACGCCGGCACTATTCGGGCGTTCTGCTATTACGTCACTGACGAAAGGTATGGGTGGGCTACCTTCTGTAGCAAAGCGTTCGATGACGTTCCCGCTCAAGTTGTCTTCGAGTGGAACACGCCGCGCCACAAGACAGATGACGCTATTCCGGCCAATCGGCGTAGCTTCACCCAGGCTGAATTACAGACGTTCTTTGACACGTGCGATGACCTCGTGGACCAGGAGTTCAGGAAGGGCTCGAAACGCTGGCTCCCACTCATGCGAGACTCGACAGCGTTTAAGGTCGGTTACGCCTACGGTCTCCGGCGCCGCGAGTTGGCGATGCTGGACTACTACGACTTCGGTCCGAATCCGCATGTCGAGAAGTATGGACACTACGGCGCTATTCAAGTCCGCTACGCCAAGGGCATGTCAGGATCGGGTCCACGGCGACGCACGGTCCTGACTGTGCCCGAGTTCGACTGGGTCGTAGGCATTCTCGAACATTGGATGTCGCAGCACGGGCGTGAGCTCTTTGCGACCGCGGACCGCTCGGCGTCACTGTGGCCATCCGAACGCGCCGGCGCCACGGGTATCCGAAACTTCAATCGAACCTTCACCGCAGTCCGCGACATGGCCGGCCTGCCGAAGGAACTCAAGATGCATTGCCTGCGCCACTCGTACGTCACACATCTCCTCGAGTCGGGATACGACCCAATGTTCGTACAACAGCAAGTCGGCCACGCGTACTCCTCGACCACTGCCCTTTACACATCGGTATCTGCAGACTTCAAGCAGAAGACCGTCCAGAGGATGATCCAACAGAGAATCGTCACTCGTGACGAAAGTGGGAGTAGGAAGTACCCGTGAGCGAGCAACGCCGAATCGGCTATCACTGGAATCTGCGCCAACGAATGGCCGACCACAACCTTTGGAAGACAACGGAACTCATCCCGTTGCTGAAGTCACGTGGGATCAACCTCTCCAACGCCCAAGTGCACCGATTGGTTACTGGTACACCCGAACGGATCCCGGCTCGTACGTTTGCCGCCTTGTGCGACATCCTTGAATGCACACCCAACGATCTGTTTGAGCCCTACGTCGAGATGCGAGCAGCGGCCACCGCAGACGCGCCGGCGAGCCCGGCGGACTTAGGGGTCGGTGAGAATCGCTCCGTCGCACGCAGGATCAAGATCGTCCGAGATGACGGTGACGATGGCACGCCCACGTAAGCCAGAAGATCCAGAGCGCTGGCTCCCCTGCGAGCGTTGCGGAGAGCACCGCGAATGCGTCGTCACCTGGCAGGGGCTAGAGATCTGCGGGTACTGCTACCAAGCGGCCAAACGGACCCGCGGTGTGTGCGCATGTGGCCACAACGGGGTCCTGCCCGGAATCATCGACGGTCGACCCGCCTGCCGTGCCTGCAGCGGCATCAAACTGAACGTCGACTGCGTGGAATGCGGTGCAGAAGAAGAGCTCTATGCCAAGGGGCGTTGCTGGCGATGCGTCTTCGGATCGACGATTGACCGGATCCTGACGAACCCAGAGACAGGGTCAATCAACGCTGAGCTCAAACCCTTCGCGGCCGCGTTGAAGTCCATGAAACGAGCCAATAGCGGACTCACGTGGATCAACCAACCGCACGTCACTGCATTTCTCACCGAGCTTGCACAGTCGCCAGCGGTGACTCATGAGGTGGTCGATGCGCTACCACAGTCACGAACACGCGAGTACGTTCGAGAACTGCTGGTGACCCACGAAATCCTTCCGCCTAGGGACAGACTGCTCCACCGCTATATCGAATGGTCTAACGAAGCCCTCAGCCGTGTGATATCCGCGGAACATCGTGACGTCGTCAACCGCTACGTCCGGTGGCACCATCTACGTCGGATGCATTCGATGGAGTCGGTGTCGCAAGGAACTTTCTTGAGATCCAAGCAAACCGTCACGGTAACAATCGGCTTCCTCAACTGGCTCACCGACCGCGACGTTTCAATCACGGATCTGTCTCAGCCCGACGTGGACGCATGGCAAGCCGAAGGCCCGAGCACGAGAGAGTTCGCCATTCGTTTCCTTTCGTGGGCGATCAAGACGAAGCTGGTTCCTGCGAA
>NZ_JALPSY010000060.1:0-3319 GCF_023218005.1 Gordonia sp. C13 | reverse complement strand
CGGTGGGTCATCGGCCTTGCGGCCGCGGTCGTTAGAGTTGGAGCCGTGACCACACGAGCTGACGGCCGAGCCGACGACGAACTGCGTCCCATCTCCTTCACCCGTGGCTTCACCAGCCATCCCGCGGGATCGGTGCTGGTGGAGTTCGGACAGACCCGCGTGATGTGCACCGCGAGTGTCACCGAGGGCGTCCCGCCGTGGCGTCGTGGATCGGGCCTGGGTTGGCTCACCGCCGAGTACTCGATGCTCCCGGCGGCCACCCACGAGCGCAACAGGCGCGAATCGGTCAAGGGCAAGATCGGCGGCCGCACCCACGAGATCAGCCGGCTCGTCGGCCGGTCCCTGCGGGCGTGCATCGACCTCGCGGCACTCGGTGAGAACACCATCGCGCTCGACTGTGACGTCCTGCAGGCCGACGGCGGTACCCGCACCGCGGCGATCACCGGCGCGTACGTGGCCCTCGCCGACGCGGTGACCTACCTGCGTGCCGCCGGCAAACTTTCCGACCCGCAACCGCTTTCGTGTGCGATCGCCGCGGTGAGCGTGGGCGTCGTCGACGGTCGGGTGCGTCTGGACCTGCCGTACGAGGAGGATTCGCGGGCCGAGGTCGACATGAACGTCGTCGCCACCGACGCCGGCACCCTCGTCGAGGTACAGGGCACCGGCGAGGGCGCGACGTTCGCACGGTCAACGCTCGACGCGCTGCTCGACGTCGCTGCGATCGGCACCCAGAAGCTCTTCGAGGCCCAGCGGGCCGTGCTCGCCGAGCCGTACCCGGGTCAGCTGCCGGGCAAAGCCTGATGTCGAAGGTCCTGCTCGCGAGCCGCAATCGCAAGAAGCTCACCGAACTGCAGCGCGTCGTTGACGCCGCCGGGATCACCGGCCTGGAGATCCTCGGCCTCGACGCCGTGCCCGAATACCCGGAGGAGCCCGAGGACGGGGCCACCTTCGAGGAGAACGCACTGATCAAGGCGCGGTCGGGTGCACGCGCCACCGGATTGCCCTGTCTTGCGGATGATTCCGGGATCTCGGTGGACGCGCTGAACGGGATGCCCGGCGTCCTGTCGGCGCGCTGGTCGGGTGCGCACGGCGACGATCCGGCGAACAACGCACTGCTGCTGGCGCAGCTGTCCGACACCCCGGACGAACGACGCGGCGCCGCGTTCGTGTCGGCGTGCGCGCTGGTACTGCCGGACGGGACCAAGACGGTTGTGCGCGGGGAGTGGCGCGGGACGGTGCTGCGCGCGGAGCGCGGACCGAACGGCTTCGGTTACGACCCGCTCTTCGCACCCGACGACGAGCTCGCGGCCGGCCGGTCGTCGGCTGAACTCACGCCGGAGGAGAAGGACTCACTCAGCCACCGCGGCAAGGCTCTGGCGCAGTTGGTGCCCGCTCTGCGGGAGCTGGCCAACAGCTGACGGGTACCGCGCCAAGAAACCACCCCTGAGATCCGCCCTGTGGAGCGCTGCCGCTGACATATCGTCACTCGGTCGCTCCTGGAGGGCTGATCCCAGGGGTGGTTTTCAGTGTGGCTCGCGCCAAGCGGCGCGGATGCGGCTCAGAGGTTGAACTGCGCCTTCACTTCCTGGGTGCGCTTGTGCTCGAACCAGAAGGACAAGAACGGGATGGTGCCGGCGATCGCGGTGATGATCGTCTTGCCCGCGGGCCAGCGAACCTTGATCGCCAGGTCGATCGCCATGATCAGGTAGACGAAGTAGACCCAGCCGTGGACGATCGGCACGAAGTCGAGTGCCTTGTTGTCGAAGCCGTACGCCAGGATCAGCTCGGCGACGAGGAGCAGCAGCCAGATACCGGTGATCCAGGCCAGGACGCGGTACCTCAACAGGGCCCCACGGACCTTCTCCACCGGAGCGGTGGGAGCGGAAGCGGTGGATGCGGTCTCGGTCACTGCGGGCCTTTCGATGACGGGGCGTCGGGGGTGTCTGCCGATCTGAGTTCGGCCAGGTAGCGGTTGTATTCGATGAGCGCCGCGTCCTTGACCGGGTCGGGATCGTTGGCGAGCGACGCCGCGCTCGGCGTCGCCGGGCGCTCGGGGAGGATGCCCTCGGGGATCTCGGCCGCGGCACGGGCGTCCGCGGCGGCCTTTCGCGCTTCCTCCGGGTCGCTCTCGAGGACGACGAAGCGCCGGTAGGCGTAGATGACCGCGACCGCGAAGGCCGGCCACTGCAGCGCATAGCCGAGGTTCTGGCCGCTGCCGGAGGCCGACTCGAAGCGGGACCACTGCCACCAGGCGAGGATCAGACACGCCACCGCGGCGACCACGGTCAGCACCACGAGCGCCGGCCGATGCGTGCGACGGGGGGACGAGGACATACCTTCCAAGGTACCTGGCCTGCGGTGATCAAAACGCGGCCGGTAGGGTGGTCGCGGTTACAGTGCGCAGCCCGGTTCGACGCCGGGGACGCACCGAGCGCGAGTGGCGGAATTGGCAGACGCGCTGGATTTAGGTTCCAGTGTCTACGGACGTGGGGGTTCAAGTCCCCCCTCGCGCACCATAGAGTCCTTACTGCAATCAGCGCGTGCGTTGACAGCGAGCAGAAGGTCATCAATCGGCAGTTTGGCGCCGTCAGAAATGACGGCGTCTTTCGATTGGCCTGTGTGCTTGTGGTAGGATGCGTGGGCGACGTCTCGTCCTTGCTCGGCGTCACCCGTCGCCTCTTCCGCTCGGTATCCGGCGTCGGCTGCGACCATTTCGGCGAGAGGTGAGCTGAGGTCGTGGCCGGTGATCTCCTCGGCATGGATGCACAGGCGCTTGAAAATTGCCTGGTTCAGCCGGCGCCGCACCTCGTCGCTCGCCGTGGCGTAGAGCTGTGCGGGGTTCGCGATCAGGGTGAGGCATAGGTCGATGTACTTGGCGCCCTGTTTAAGATCGGCCTTGACTGATTCGAGCTCAGCAGTCAGGTGTTGCCGCCGCTCAGAAATCTCGGGTAAGTCCCCCAGGAGTGGTGGGTTTCGAGGCTGAGGTGAGCCGCTGCTCAGCGTGTCGGTGACCCTGTTGGGGAAGGGCCATCGCGTCGTGGTCAATGAGTTACCGCCAAAGTGACTCACAGAAGGACACACCACACGATGACCCAGGACCATTCTGCTTTGCTCGCACAGCTCGATGTACTCACCTCCGCGGATTCCGGGGCGGTGTTCGCCAAGTTGATCCGGGCTGGCCCGCAAGCACTGATCGAGGCCGAGGCCACCGAAAGATCGGCGCCGGCCGGTATGAGCGTTCCGCCGAACGCGCCACCTATCGAAACGGCCACCTCGCCAAGAGCGTGTCAACGACCTCGGGCGATGTGGAGGTCAAGGT